>JANONV010000110.1:0-9438 GCA_031421015.1 Gallionella sp.
TCTCGCGCCTAGCGGCGTGTAGCTTGGTCTCGCCCGTGTCTGAGCGCGGGAGAAGATAAAATGAAACGCATGTTATTTAATGCGACACAACCGGAAGAACTCCGTGTCGCCATTGTTGACGGTCAGAAACTCATAGACCTCGACATTGAAACCGCCGGTAAAGAGCAACGCAAAAGCAACATCTACAAAGCCGTCATCACCCGCTTGGAGCCCAGCCTCGAAGCCTGTTTCGTCGAATACGGCGGCAACCGACACGGCTTTTTGCCGTTCAAAGAAGTCGCCCCGCAGTTTTACCAACCCAACAGCGGTAGCCGTCCCTCGATCAAGGAAGCCTTGCGCGAAGGCCAGGAATTGCTGGTGCAAGTTGAAAAAGACGAGCGCGGCAACAAAGGCGCGGCGCTGACCACCTTCATCAGCCTGGCCGGCCGCTACATCGTGCTGATGCCGAACAACCCGAGCGGCGGCGGCGTATCGCGCCGCATCGAGGGCGAAGAACGCGACGAGTTGCGCGAAGTGCTGGCAAATGTTGCCGTGCCCCACGGCATGAGCATCATCGCGCGCACCGCCGGTATCGGCCGCAACGAAGAAGAGCTGCAATGGGATCTCGATTATCTCAAGCAATTGTGGGATGCCATCGAAGGCGCGGCAGCCTCCGAAAAAGCCCCGTCGCTGATCTATCTGGAAAGCAGCCTGGTGGTGCGCGCGATTCGCGACTACTTTAATCCCGAGATTGGCGAAATCCTGATAGACACCGAAGATGTCTATCAGCAAGCCCTGGCGTTCATGAGCACGGTGATGCCGAACAATGTGGACCGCATCAAACGTTACATAGACGACGTGCCGCTGTTCTCGCGTTTCCAGATCGAACATCAAATCGAATCCGCCCATGCTCGCGAAGTGCGTCTGCCCTCTGGCGGCGCGATCGTCATCGACCACACCGAAGCGCTGACCGCCATCGACATCAACTCGGCGCGAGCCACCAAGGGCGCCGACATCGAAGCCACGGCGTTCAACACCAACCTAGAGGCGGCGGAAGAAATCGCGCGCCAACTGCGCTTGCGCGACCTGGGCGGGCTGATCGTGATCGACTTCATCGACATGGAAAGCAGCCGCAACCAGCGCGACGTGGAAAACCGTTTGCGCGACTCGTTGCACTTCGACCGTGCGCGCGTGCAGACCGGCAAGATCTCGCGCTTCGGTCTGCTGGAATTGTCGCGTCAACGTCTGGCGCCCAGCCTGGGCGAAAGCAACTATATCGCCTGCCCGCGTTGCAGCGGCATCGGCCACATTCGCGGCACCGAGTCTTCCGCCTTGCACATCCTGCGCATCATTCAGGAAGAAGCGATGAAGGAAAGCAGCACCGCGATCCACGTTCAAGTGCCGGTGGACGTCGCCACTTTCCTGCTCAACGAGAAACGCGCCGATATCCACCGCATCGAATCGCGCCTGAAAGTGGGCATTACGCTGATTCCCAATCCACATCTGGAAACGCCCAACTACAGCATCAACCGTCTGCGTCTCGATGACATGAGCGGCGAAGTGTTACAGGCGAGCTACAAACTTGTGGAAAAACCGGTAGATGAAAAACCGCTGACCGAGGCGCAAGAACAGCAAAAAGCTACCCGCGCGCAAGCCGTGGTGCAGGGAGTCACCCCGGCGCAGCGCGCACCGATGAAGGCTCTACAAGCTCAGCCTTCGATGTTCGCAAAATTCTTCGGCTGGTTAAAATCTTTGGCTGAGGAAGAACAGCCCAAAGCCAGACCGGCTGCCAACAAGCCGCGCAACAATCGCCCTGAACGTGGCGAACGTCCTGAAGGCGGCAAACGTCGTGACCGTGGCGGGCGCGGCGGACGCGGTGAAAATGGCGAAGGCCGCGACCGCAACGAACCGCGCGGCACGCAAAAGCCGCCCCAAGCTGAAGTCGCAGCCCAGGCAAAAGAGCCGCGTGAGCCGCGTGAGCCGCGTCCACCCAAGACGCCACGTCCTCCGCGCGTAACCGAAGAAAAACCGGTGCTGGAAAGCCATGTTGCCGCAATAGCCGCAGAGCCGACCGAAGAAGGCGGTCCTCGCGAAAGTACTCGTCGTCGCGGACGCCGTGGCGGTCGCAAAGAACGCGAACATCGCGAAAATGCGGCGCTAAATGCCGCAGCGCCCGCAACGAATGGCGAGGCCGTCATGCAGCAGTCCTTCGAACAGATGAACACGGCACCCGCCACCGTGACGCCGTCGGAATACGTCGCCTACCCCGACGGGTTCGTCAAGCCAAACGAATATATCGCCGTGCCGGCGGTCTTCACCCCGCGCCTGCCTGCGGTAGTGGTGTCCACACCGGTAGCCACGATTGCAAGCAGCGCTCCGAGCCTGATCCAGATCGAAACCGATCCGGTCAAGCTCGGTACCGTGGCGCAAGGCGCCACAGCGGAAAGGCACGCACCCCGCCGCCGCGAGCGTCAGCGCGAAGTGTATGTGGAGAATGAACCGCTGGTGCAAATCGAGACACAACATCCCCATGGATAAGATGGGGATAAGCTGGCGATAAATTCGGTTTGCAAAAAATAAAGCCGCACGATGAAAATCTTGCGGCTTTATTATTTTGACGCGATTACTTTTGCAGATGCCGCTGTCGCATCTCCTGTAACAACCCCTCTACCGCATCCTCCACCATATCCAGCACGCGCTCGAATCCATCCGTGCCTCCATAGTAAGGATCCGGCACTTCGCGCTGCGCATGATGGCGCGCGTATTCGAGGAACAGCTTCGCTTGCGTGTCGCTGTCCGGCGGAGCAATGCGTTGCAGAATGGCGAGATTGGCCTTGTCCATCGCCAGCACATAATCGAAGCGGCGGAAGTCGCCCTCCTCCACCTGTCGCCCGCGCAAACCGCTCATGTCATAACCGCGCTGCTGTGCGGCGCGTTGCGTTCGCAAATCGGGCGGATCACCGATGTGGTAATCATGCGTCCCCGCCGAATCGATCAGGATGTGTGCTGACATACCGGCTTTCTCGACATAATGGCGGAACACCGCCTCGGCCGTGGGTGAACGGCAGATATTGCCCATGCATACAAATAGAACCTTGATTTCTGCACTCATTAATTACCTTGCTTCTCCTCGAATCAATCACACTGCCATTGTAGCCGCGCAATCGCTCAGAAACATTACTTGACCAATTTATTCGGGTTTAATATCATTAACCCTATTTACTTATCAGGAGCTATACAAATGGAAATTCCAACACGTGACGGAGACGGTTATCTCAGCGATATGAATGTCTGGACACCGGAGATTGCGAAGGCCATGGCCGAGGCCGATGGCTATGAGTTGAACGATGTGAAGTGGGAACACATCATGAAGGCTCGGGAGTTCTACGAAGAATTTGGCACCGTACCGCCGATCCGTAAATTTGTAAAATATATCGAGCAGGACCAAAAGGAAGTTTTCGACCTGTGGATGACCGGCCCGATGAAACCCATCACCAAATACGGCGGCCTGCCAAAACCGACCGGCTGCGTTTGACATTATTCAGTTTGCACGTGCACCTCATTAACCCGGATTATCCATTAACCACAAACCCCTCCCAACCTCCCCTTGTCAGGGGAGGAGCAGGTTCGGGTTCTCCCCGCTGATAAGGGGGAGTTAGAGGGGGCTTAGGACACACTCCATCTAATGGATAATCCGGGTTAATAAGGCGATACGACCATCCCCATGCAAAAACTTGATCAACTGAATTTCGAAAATACCTACGCTCGTCTGCCGGATAGTTTTCACAGCCACCTGAATCCCACTCCCCTGCCCGATCCCTATCTGGTCAGTTTCAATGCGAATGCTGCCCGCCTGATCGATCTCGATAGCGAAGAAATATCGTGCGCCGATTTCGCCGAGCACTTCATCGGTAACCGGTTGTTGCCGGGTGCCGAGCCGCTCTCTATGCTGTACGCCGGACACCAGTTCGGACGGTTCGTCCCGCAACTGGGCGACGGACGCGCGATACTGCTGGGCGAGATTCGCAATCGCGCCGGAGAGCTTTGGGATGTGCAACTCAAGGGGGCAGGACAGACACCGTATTCGCGCCAGGGCGATGGCCGCGCCGTGCTGCGCTCCTGCATCCGCGAATATCTGTGCTCGGAAGCGATGCACGGCCTCGGCATTCCCACCAGCCGCGCCTTGTGCATCGTCGGCAGCGACGAGGAAGTCTATCGCGAGCGCATCGAAACCGCTGCCGTGCTCACGCGCCTCGCGCCTTCGCATGTGCGCTTCGGCTCCTTCGAAGTATTTTTCTACCGCGGCCAGCACGAACACATCGCCACGCTCGCCGATTACGTCATCGTCAGACACTACCCGCATCTCACAGATGATGCAGACAAGTACCGCTTGTTCCTGAATGAAGTCATCCAGCGCACCGCGCGGCTGATGGCGCAATGGCAGGCAGTCGGTTTCTCGCATGGCGTGATGAACACCGACAACATGTCCATACTCGGGCTGACTTTCGACTACGGCCCGTTCGGCTTCATGGAGACTTACGACCCCGGCTACATCTGCAACCACTCCGATCCCGGCGGGCGCTACGCATATGATCAGCAACCGCAGATCGGCCTGTGGAATCTTGCCTGCCTGGCACAAGCCATGTCACCGCTGATCCCGACAGCAGCAGCAGATGCCGTGCTGGATGGCTATGCCACGGCCTATCACCAATACTATGTGGAATTGATGGGGGCCAAACTCGGGCTGGCTCACGCCAGCATGGATGATTTTCCGCTGATAGATGGGTTGCTGAAAATGCTGCACGCCAGCCAGCTCGATTACACCAACCTGTTTCGCAATTTGGGTGGTTTCATCTCTGCTGTGGATGCAACGAACGATTTACTGCGCGATCAATTCATCGACCGCGCCGCGTTCGATGCATGGGCTGCGGCCTATCGCACGCGCCTGCAAAACGAACCGGGCACAGACAGCGAACGCAAAGCACGGATGAACGCGGTTAATCCAAAATACATCCTGCGTAATTACCTCGCGCAAACCGCAATCGAAATGGCGGAGAATAACCGCGACTTTTCCGAGATAAACCGCCTGCTGAATTTACTCGGCAAACCGTTCGATGAACAGCCGGGGATGGAGAGTTATGCCGCAACGCCGCCGGAATGGGCGCGACAGATCGAAGTGAGCTGCTCGTCTTGAGCCTGACTTTGTGATTCCGACCCCTCTCCCCAACCCTCTCCTACAAGTGGGCGAGGGGACGATTGCCTCCTCTCCCGCAAGCGGGAGAGGATTGAGGAGAGGGCAGACTGAAATACCCTAGTGGAATTATGTAGGTTCCCGTCAACTTGGCCGGCGCACGAATATCGCCGCAACTTGCTTCTTCGGCTTATTGGAAGGTTGATCTGGCTGTGCGGCAGGGGTCGCACTGCCACTGGGTTCGTAAGGCTTATCGAACCACGGATCATGGCTGGACTTTTTCGGTGCGGCAGGACGCGGTACATGGCTGCGCTCTGGATGTACACTTCGCGGAGCGCGGCTGCGTTCATGATGTTCACCGCGCGGCACTCTGCCGGACCGGGTACTATTCTGGGCCGCATGCGGCACGACCGCAGTTTCTTTTTCAATCTCGTGCTTGATCAGCTTCTCGATTTCCTTCAGGTATTTTTGTTCTTCCGGCGATACCAGCGAAATCGCTTTACCGGAAGCACCCGCGCGACCGGTGCGGCCGATGCGGTGGATGTAATCTTCCGGGGCGCTGGGTATCTCGTAGTTGATCACCATCGGTAGCTGGTCGATATCCAGGCCGCGGGCGGCCACGTCGGTGCCGATCAGGACGGTGACTTTTCCTTGCTTGAAAGCATCCAGCGCCTGGATACGTTCCAACTGGCTTTTGTCGCCATGGATCGCATCGGCGGCAACGCCATCTTTTTGCAATTGTTTGGCGAGGCGGCTGGCGGCAAGCTTGGTTTTGGTGAACACCAGCACTTGCGTCGCATCGCTCCCGCGCAACAGTTGCGCGAGCAGGAAATGTTTGTCTGCTTGCTCGACCAGGTAAACTTTTTGCGTGACGTTTTCAGCGGTGGCGTTGCTGCGCGCCACTTCGATGAGCTTGGGCTGGGTCAGAAACTCCGCTGATAATTTTTTGATCTCATTCGAGAACGTGGCCGAGAACATCAGGTTCTGGCGCTGTTTGGGCAACAACGCCAGGATGCGCTTCAAGTCCGGCATAAAGCCCATATCCAGCATGCGATCCGCCTCATCCAGCACCAGCATCTGCACCTGATTCAACTGCACCGACTTCATCTCGATGTGATCCAGCAAACGCCCCGGTGTCGCAACCAGTATCTCCACTCCCCGCTTCAGATGCGGCGTCTGCGTCTTGATGTCTACGCCGCCGAACACCACCAATGAGCGCAACTTGCAATGCTTCGCATAGGTCTTCACGCTTTCTTCCACCTGGATCGCCAGCTCCCGTGTCGGTACCAGAATCAGCGCGCGCACCGGATGGCGTGCAGGCGAAGCGCTGGAACTGGCATGCGGCAGCAATTTTTGCAGCATCGGCAGCACAAAAGCAGCAGTTTTACCCGTGCCTGTCTGCGCGCCCGCCATCAGGTCGCAGCCTTCCAGCACCAGCGGGATGGCCTGGGCCTGTATCGGTGTAGGTGTGGTGTAACCGGACTCGGTCAGCGCATCGAGGATCTCCGGCGCCAGCTTTAAATCTGCAAAACTAATGGTATTCAATATTCTCTTCTCTTCATAATGATCGGGGCAGTCATCCCCCTGCTACAACCCCGACATTATACGCCACCGACAAAATACACACGCTTCTTAGCGTAACCAATTGATTTTCATTGTTTTCAAGGAGCGGGGCCTGCTGCTACATCCTGGCCAATATCTTTGCAACCGTTTCGCCCATCGCGGAAGGGGTTGGGCAGATGGTGACGCCCAGTTCTTGCAGTATGGCTACTTTTTCTGCAGCACTCTCGCCCGCCGATGAAATGATCGCACCGGCATGACCCATGCGGCGGCCTTGCGGTGCGGTCAGGCCTGCGATATAGGCGATCAGCGGTTTGCTCATGCGCTCCTTGGCGAACAGGCCGGCTTCGATCTCTTGCTGCCCGCCGATCTCGCCTATCATCAGCACCACTTTGGTATCGCTGTCTTCCTCGAATCTTTCCAGCACGTCGCGATGCGAACTGCCGTTGATCGGGTCGCCGCCGATGCCCACCGAGGTGGAGATGCCGATGCCCAATGCTTTCATCTGGTCGGCGGCTTCATAACCCAGCGTGCCGGAGCGGCCGACGACGCCGACATTGCCGCGCATGTAGATATGCCCCGGCATGATGCCCAGCATCGCCTGTCCGGGGCTGATGGTGCCGGCACAGTTGGGGCCGGTCAGCATCATGCGCTCGGCCTTTGGGGTGCGGCGCAAAAAATTTTTCACCGTCATCATGTCCTGGGTGGGGATGCCGTCGGTGATCGCCACGCAGTATCTGATGCCCGCGTCGGCGGCCTCCATGATCGAATCCGCTGCAAATGCGGGCGGCACGAATACGATGCTGGCTTCTGCCCCGGCTTCACGTACCGCCTGCTTCACCGTATCGAATACCGGCAGCCCCAAGTGGCGTTGCCCGCCTTTGCCGGGGGTGATGCCGCCGACGACATTGGAGCCGTAGTTGATCATGTCCTGCGCGTGAAAACTGCCAATCTTGCCGGTGAAGCCTTGCACGATGATGCGGGTAGTCTTATCTATGAGTATGGACATTACGCGTTCCCTGTGCTCTCGCGCGCAACCACTTCATTGCGCGCCTTGACCGCTTTCTCGGCGGCATCCGCCAGGGTCTCGGCCACGATGATGGGCAGGCCGCTTTCGGCGATGATGCGGCGGCCCGCTTCGACATTGGTGCCGGACAGACGCACGATCAGCGGGATTTTCATGTCGATGTTTTTGACCGCGTGTACCACGCCTTCGGCGATCCAGTCGCAGCGGTTGATGCCGGCGAAGATGTTGACCAGCATCGCCTTGACGCCTTTGTCGGCCAGCACCAAGCGGAACGCTTTTTCGGTGCGCTCGGCGGATGCGCCGCCGCCCACGTCGAGGAAGTTGGCGGGTTCGCCGCCGGCCAGTTTGATCATGTCCATGGTCGCCATCGCCAGACCCGCGCCGTTAATCATGCAGCCGATGTCGCCGTCCAGCCCGATGTAGCTCAGGTCGTGATCCGCAGCCGCCACTTCGCGCGGGTCGATCTGGGTCTTGTCGCGCAACTCGGCAATCTTGTGGCGGCGGAACAAAGCGTTGGGATCGAAGTTCATCTTCGCGTCCAGCGCGACCAGTTCGCCAGTGCGGGTAATCACCAGCGGATTGATTTCCAGCATGTTCGCATCGAGATCGCGCAATGCGCGGTAGCAACCCTTGATGGTTTTGATCGCATGATTCAAATGCGCGGTCTCTATGCCCAATGCAAAAGCCATCTCGCGCGCCTGAAAGTCTTGCAGGCCGACAGCGGGTTCGACGTAGATTTTTTTGATCGCGTCCGGATGGGTCTCGGCCAACTCCTCGATCTCCATCCCGCCCTGAGCAGAACCGATCATGACGATGCGCTCGGAACTCCGGTCTACCAGTATGCTGAGATACATTTCCCTGGCGATATCCGTCGCCGCTTCGACGTACACTCTTGAGCAGACTTTGCCTGCCGGGCCGGTCTGGTGCGTGACCAGCGTCTTGCCCAGCAACTCGTCGGCAGCGGCCTCGACAGCCTCGTGCATCTTGCAAATTTTAATGCCGCCCGCTTTGCCGCGCGCCCCGGAATGGATCTGGGCTTTCACCACCCATGCATCGCCGCCAATTTCGCGCGCGCGCTGTACGGCTTCTTCGGGGCTATGCGCCACACCACCTTCTGCGATTTTGACACCGTAGTCAGCGAGAATTTCCTTTGCTTGGTATTCATGGATGTCCAAACGATTACTCCCTTACAACTTATTGTTGAAATTATTTTTTCGCGGCGATCGCTTCCGCCGCCTTGACGACGTTGCTGGCCATGCGCGCCGACGCGGCATCGATCATGCGTCCGTCCAGCGACGCTGCGCCCTTGCCTTGTGCCGCCGCTTCTTTCAACGCGGCCAGGATACGCTGGGCTTTATCCACTTCCGCTGCGGGCGGGGTGAACACTTCATTGGCGAGCGCGACCTGCGACGGATGAATCGCCCATTTTCCTTCGATGCCCAGCGCGGCGGCGCGCTTGGCGGCCAGCATGAAACCTGCGGGATCCTTGATGTCGCCGAACGGGCCGTCGATCGGACGCAGGCCGTAGGCGCGGCAGGCGACCGTCATGCGGCTGATGGCGTGATGCCACTGATCGCCCGGATAATCGGGATTGAGCCCGCCGATGTTGATGGTGCGGGCGCGGTTGCTGGCCGCGTAGTCGGCCACGCCGAAGTGCAATGCTTCAAGCCGACCCGCTGCG
>JANONV010000111.1:0-3680 GCA_031421015.1 Gallionella sp.
TGAAATCGCGCGGCATGAATTTTTCTACATTCGCGACCTTGCTCAGGGGTGCGACACCGACTTTCCATTTGTAGGGTTTGTCGGAGATGCGCTCTACCGTGGGCATCACTGCGTTCTGTCCCTTGATCGCCAGTTCCACTGCGGCCTTGCCCAGTGCGTAGGCCTGGTCCACATCGGTCTTGGAGGCGATGTGGCGCGCGGCGCGTTGCAGGTAATCGGCAACGGCCCAGTGGAACTTGTAGCCGAGCGCGTCCTTGACCATGTTGGCGACGACCGGCGCCGCGCCGCCGAGTTGCGCATGGCCGAAGGCGTCGCGTGTGCCCTGTTCGGCAAGTAATTTCCCGTCCGGGTAATGGCAGCCTTCCGAGACCACCACGCTGCAATAGCCATGTTTCTTGACCATGGCATCCACCTTGGCGAGGAATTTTTTCTGGTTGAATTCGATTTCGGGAAACAGAATGACGACCGGGATGCCGTGCTCTTCGATCAGTCCGCCCGCCGCTGCGATCCAGCCTGCATGGCGGCCCATCACTTCCATGACGAACACCTTGGTTGAGGTCTTGGCCATGGAGCGCACGTCGTAGCTGGCTTCCAGCATGGAGACGGCGACGTATTTCGCCACCGAGCCGAAGCCGGGACAGCAGTCGGTGATCGGCAGGTCGTTGTCCACGGTCTTGGGCACGTGGATGGCTTGCACCGGGTATCCTAGTTTTTCGGAGAGCTGCGAGACTTTGTAGCAGGTGTCGGCAGAATCGCCGCCGCCGTTATAGAAGAAGTAGCCGATGTTATGCGCCTTGAAGACTTCGATCAGGCGCTCGTATTCGCGCTTGTTGGCTTCCAGGCTCTTGAGTTTGTAGCGGCATGAACCGAATGCGCCGGAGGGTGTGTAACGCAGGGAGGAGATGGCTTTGGCAGATTCCTTGGTGGTGTCGATCAGCTCTTCGGTCAGCGCGCCGATGATGCCGTTGCGGCCGGCATATACCTTGCCGATTTTGTCCTTGTGCTTGCGTGCGGTCTCGATCAGACCACAGGCAGAGGCATTGATGACTGCCGTGACACCGCCGGATTGCGCATAAAAAGCATTCTTTTTCGACATTATCTTTCTCCCTGATTTTTGAATATGGTTGTTGAATATCTTCCTTCGTACTGCATGTTTCCTGTGATTTCAAAGGCTGAATCTTACGATATTTTCAGGGACATGGTGAAGTAAAGTATCCCGCCCCATTTTGAACCCGGATTGTCCATTAGGATCGCAAAGCCAATCATTCCGGTGTAGGAGCCCGATTTATCGCGCGATTATCCACGCTCAATCGCCCGATAAATCGGACTCCTACAAAACACGAACGGCCTAATGGACAATTCGGGTTGAATGCAGAATTTGTAGGGTGCGTTCCACGCACCACCGTATTTTCAAAGATGGTGCACCAAAGGTAGGCAATCCGCAGCCAACCAAAGGTTGGGCGGAATTGACACCGTGGAACGCACCCTGCGTTATTTCGCTTTTCATCGCGAAATGGAATAAGGTGTCGACGTGAGTGAACACCCCATCATCAGTTGGACCGAAACAGGCAAGGCTTGCACCGCGCGTTGGCGTTCGGAAAGCGGGATGCCGCCGCCCAAGCGCGTGGTCATCGCGGACGACACGATTAAGGCGGATGATGCATACCGCCTGGCTTGCGAGGGGACTGCGTTGTTGTGGCGCGGCGACTTTCAGAATGCGCGACAGTTGTTGCTGGCGATGTCGCGGCGCGTCGACCGCAAGCCGCGCAAAGTTTCAGCCGTGGCAAGCGAAGCGTTCAATCTGCATCGCCAGGCTCAGTCGCAACGCGCACGTACGCTGGCGATGATCTTGATTCCTCTGGATAGCGATTACACCATTCCCTTGCGCCGTGCGCCGGATGTGCGTCTGGCCTGCACCGAAGCGTACGGAGCAGCAGGTAGCGAACCTTCCGTGGTCGCGCTGCGCGAACTGCTGGGTTTGATCGGCGCGCACGAGTGGCGCAACAAGGGCGTCGAGATACCTGCCTTGGGTGCGCGCATCCATCCTCACTATGGTGTTTACTCGCCGGTGCGCGGCGAGTATGTGGGGTTGGTCAACGAAGCGCCGCTCCCCTCAACTGAATTGGCCTTCGACATCGGCACCGGGACCGGCGTGCTGGCTGCGCTGCTGGCGCGCCGTGGCGTCAAGCGCATCGTGGCCACCGATCAAGACCCCAGAGCATTGGCGTGCGCCCGCGAGAACATTTCGCGGCTCGGGCTGAATGCGCAGGTGGAGGTGGTGCAAGCCGATTTGTTTCCCGCAGGAAAGGCGCCGCTGATCGTCTGTAACCCGCCGTGGATTCCGGCCAGGCCCAGCTCTCCGATCGAACATGCGATATTCGACCCGGACAGCCGCATGTTGCATGGATTCATCAGCGGGCTGGCTGCGCACTTGGAGCCGGGTGGAGAGGGCTGGCTGGTGCTCTCGGATATCGCCGAGCGTCTCGGCTTGCGTAGTCGAGATGAGCTGCTGGCTGCATTCGCTGCGGCAGGGTTGAAAGTGATCGCGCGCATGGATGTCAAGCCGCATCATCCAAAAGTTTCTGATACATCCGATCCGCTGCACGCCGCGCGTGCGGCGGAGACTACGTCGCTGTGGCGATTAGCGGTTCGCTGATTATCGTTGTACCTGAAGCAGATAATCGCGAAACTTTTGCGCCACATCGGTCGGCTGTTTCACGGCAGCATTGATAAGGCCGTACAGGGGATAAGGCGCAGTGTCGAACAGGTGATATTTCTCGACCATCGCCAGCGTATGGATGCCTTCGCCGCTGATGTCTCTTGTCTCACCCCGGGCAAACTTGCGCCCCAGTTCATGATGATGTGATCCGGCACTGGTGGCAGTCGTGATCAGATCGCCCAGCCCGGCCAGATGCAAGGGCGCGGCTGGCTTGCCGCCCATCTGAGCCACGATGGAACGCAGCTCCGCCAATGCAGTTACCGTTAAAAAACCGCGCATATTGTCGCCGAGCCGAAGCTCATCCGCCATGCCGAAAGCGATGGCATACACGTTCTTGAGGATGACGGACCAGCAGATGCCGGTAATATCGTTACTGTGCTTGATATACAGCATGGTGTCCTTGTACAGGTCTCGCACCCTGCGGTAGATTGAAGCATCTGAACATCCCAATTCAGCGAAGGCGTATCTGTCTGCGCGTATCTCTTCCGAGATCATCGGGCCATAGAGCAGGCAATAGGGCTGTCGGCCATTGAATGCATGCTCGTATATTTGCGCCGGTGTTTGCCCTTGCTCATCAAGGCCCTTGGCGATGCTGAGGCAGATGCAATGCTTTTGCAAATGAGGGGAGAGTCTTGCCAGCAAATCATGATGGGAAGAAGTTGGCACACAGAGCAACACGAAATCGGCCAGCGCCGCCTCATGCTCGACGTTGATGGAAGGTAAGCCTGCTACAGGTTGTGAGTCATAGATGGCCAGGCGATGTTTGCCGCCCAACAAATGCTCCATCGCATGGCCCATCTCGCCGTATCCGACGATCAATACACGTGAAGCTTTCTGATTCATGGGCTGGGAGTTTAAAGGGGTCAAGGGGGCAAGGTTAATTGCGATCAATTTTACCCGCGTTTTGGATAGATAAGGAACAGGCGAAAAAAACAGGGCGGTAGTTCCGCCCTGTTTTTTT
>JANONV010000112.1:0-2056 GCA_031421015.1 Gallionella sp.
GAACGGTGAAAAACACACCTAAAACCACTCACAATCGGGGTCAAAAGAGCCAGACTTTCGCATTGTGAAATCAGCCCCGGAAATCTTGTTCACGTGGGTAGCAAAGTCTGTTTTGCTGGGGAGTATTTCAGCAGCCTGCTAAGGGAGGCTTGCGAGTTAGCTACAACACGCTTCGTGGGAATTATTTGCGGCAAGGTGCATTTCTCGACTTACTTCGCTCGGGTTATATCGGTGCTCATGCAGAAACGACGGCTCACTTGACCGCGCTGATTGACGAAATACTTAAGAGCAACAAAGCCGTTGTTGCTGCAATACAGACTTCAATAGCGGTGCCATAGTGGATTTTCGTATTGCCGACACCTTCACCGACAGCCTCACCAAAGTTACTTTCGACGAGCAGAAACGCTTCAAGGATGCCGTGATTTGCTTGCAATATAGATATTCGATGACTGGTGCCATACCATGACCACTCCCCAACAATTCCTAATCTACCAAACCGAAGACGGCTCCACCCGCATCGACGTGATGCTGGAATCCGAAACGCTTTGGCTGAGCCAGACGCAGTTGACCGATTTTTTCGGCAAGGCCAAGGGCACGATCAGCGAGCACATCAAGCACATCTTTGAGGATGGGGAACAGGATGAAAATTCAGTTGTTCAGTTTTTCCGAACAACTGCCAACGCAAGTATTTTGAAATGATGACTCGGGTAAAAAGCCCCATGAAGGACAGACCATGGCATTGATCGAAGGTTTTCGCGTTCAAAACTACCGCGCGCTGCGCGACGTGACGCTGGGCAAGCTCTCTTCCCAGCAGGGCGGCGCGCCGCTGACGCCGTTTACCGTGGTGATTGGCAAAAACGGAGTGGGCAAGAGCACCTTGTTTGATGCCTTCGGCTTTGTGGCCGACTGCCTGTCGCACGATGTAGAGGTGGCCTGCGACATGAAGCAGCGCGGCGGCTACGAACGGCTGCGTTCCAGGGGCACCAGTGAGCCCATCCGGTTTGAAATTTATTACCGTGAGGCCACGGGCGAACGTCCGATGACGTATGAGTTGTCGATTGCTTTGGACGCAACGGGCCGCCCATTTGTCGAGTCCGAGGTGCTCAAGCAGCGACGCAAAGGCCAAAAGCATGGTCGCCCTTATCCTTTTTTGCGCCTGCACCATGGCAAGGGCATGGTGTGGGCGGGTGAAGAGGCCGTCGAGGTAGAAGGCGAAGAAGACCGCGCTCAAACGCCAGTTGAGCTGACCGACCTGCGTCAATTGGGCATTGCCACGCTAGGCACGCTCAAGGAACATCCCCGCATCAAGCGCTTCCGGGACTTTCTCAAGGGTTGGTATCTGTCGTACTTTTACCCCGATGCCGCGCGCGGCCTGCCGTCAGCCGGTCCACAAAAACACCTTAACGTCCATGGTGACAACATCGGCAACGTGGTGCAGTTCATGGAGCAGCGCGAAAACTCAGATCGTTTCAAGCTGATACTTAGCCGCATTGCCGCCAAGATACCAGGTGTCACAAGCATCGACACCAAGGTGACGGACGACAAGCGGGTGCTATTGCGCTTTAACGACGGAGCATTTGCCGACCCATTTTTTGCACAGCAGATGTCGGACGGAACGCTCAAGGTGTTTGCCTACCTGCTGTTGATGGAAGACCCTGATCCGCCGCCTTTCATCTGCATCGAGGAACCCGAGAACGGGCTGTACCACAAGCTGCTGGAAACGCTGGCGCAGGAATTTCGCGCGCATGCCAACGGTAAAAAAAATGCGCCCCAGATCTTTGTGACGACACATCAGCCCTATTTTGTCGACGCCTTGTCGCCGGATGAGGTCTGGATTCTGGAGAAGGGTGAGGATGGCTATTCGGTCATCCGGCGGGTTTCCGATCTGGAGATGGTTAAAAACCTCGTGGACGAGGGCTTGCCGCTGGGTGGTCTTTGGTACAGCGACTACCTGGAGGCAAGGTAGGCATGCACATCGAATTTCTGGTGGAAGACAGTTCAGGGGAAAAACTGCTGGCTCAACTGCTACCGCGAATTTTGGGCGATCAGGGGGCAT
>JANONV010000113.1:0-4893 GCA_031421015.1 Gallionella sp.
TGGATGCGTTCTTCGATAATGTGATGGTAAATGCCGACGATAAGGCATTGCGCGCTAACCGCCTCGCGTTGCTGGCGCAGTTGCACCAGGCGATGAACCGCGTCGCGGATATTTCCAGGTTGGCGGTTTGAGATGAAAAATGAATACTGCAAGAGTGGTAGGGTGGACAAAGGCGCATCGCGCCGTATCCACCATTCGGATTGGTGGATGTGTGCTGCGCACTTTATCCACCCTACGTTGTTAACTATCAACTAACGACTAACGTCTATCAACTATCAAACATGAAACTCATCATCCTCGACCGCGACGGCGTCATCAATTTCGATTCCGACCAGTTCATCAAGAACCCGGAGGAGTGGAAGCCGATACCGGGCAGCATGGAAGCAATCGCTCGCTTGAATCAGGCGGGCTATCGCGTGGTGGTGGCGACCAATCAGTCCGGAATCGGGCGCGGGCTGTTCGACATGCCGACGCTGAACGCGATACACGGCAAGATGCACAAAGCCTGCGCGCTGGTCGGCGCGCGCATTGACGCGGTGTTCTTTTGCCCTCATGCGGCAGAAGCGCGGTGCCAGTGCCGCAAACCGAAAAGTGGAATGTTGGAAGAGATCGCGGCGCGTTATAACCTCAACAATCTTGAGCGTGTGCCGGTAGTGGGCGATTCGCTGCGCGATTTGCAATGCGCCGCTCCGCTGGGGGCGAAGCTTTATCTGGTGCTCACCGGCAAAGGCATGAAAACTCAAGCGGCGGGCGGGTTGCCGGAAGGTACGCTGATTTATCCCGATCTGGCGGCAGTGGTCGCGGAACTACTCCAACAAAATTGATATGCTGGTGATACGCTCACTGATTTTTTTGCTGCTGCAAATCATCATCACGCCGATCTTCGCGATGTTCGCGCTGCTGTCATTCCCGCTCGACCGGCTCACGCGCTATCGCATCATCTCGCAGTGGGCAAAGATGATGTTGCCGATACTGCGCGTGGTGTGCGGCATACGCCATGAAGTGCGCGGCATCGAGAACTTGCCGAAACAGCCGTGCATCGTGCTGTGCAAACATCAATCGGCTTGGGAGACATTGGCATTGCAAAAAATATTTCCGCCGCAAGTTTGGGTATTGAAGCGCGAACTGTTGCTAATCCCTTTTTTCGGCTGGACTTTGGCGCTGACCAGCCCCATCGCCATCAAACGCAGCGACGGCAGAGGGGCGATGAAGCAGTTGTTGGAGCAGGGCAAGGAAAGACTCGCGCAAGGTTTCTGTGTGGTGATATTCCCGGAGGGGACGCGCATCCCGTTCGGCCAGCGCGGCAAATACAAAATCGGCGGCGCGATGCTGGCGGCGAGCAGCGGCGTGCCGGTGATTCCGGTGGCGCATAACGCCGGGCGGTTGTGGGGACGCCAGGCGTTCAGCAAGCATCCCGGCTTGATCACCATGAGTATCGGCGCGCCCATCGAGACCAAAGGACTCAAGGCGGAGGAGATCAATGCGCGCGTCGAGGCGTGGATCGAGAATGAAATCCAAAATCTCCCGCACTGATGCTGAAGCGTCTGCGCAATTTAGTCGCCCCGCCTGCCGTTGAACAACGCGATGCGCTGCTTGCCGGCAAACACATCACTTACACCCTGAAGCGCAGCGGCAAACGCCGCAGCATCGGTCTGCGCATCGATGATCGCGGCCTGATCGTAAGCATGCCGTTGCGCGCCTCCGAAAGCTGGTTGCACAGCGTGTTGCAGGACAAGGCGCGCTGGGTGGTGGAAAAGCTGGATGGTTGGCAGTTGCGCGAGCCGGCAGTGACGCGTTGGGCAGATGGCGAGGAGATCGACTATCTGGGTGAGCTGCTTACTTTGCGTGTGAACCAGGGTTTGTTCGCTGCGCCACCGACACGGCGCGGCAGCGAGTTGTGGGTGTCCGTTGTAAATGACAGCGAGACCGCGCACATCGAACAGGCGGTGTCGCGCTGGTATCGGCACGAGGCCGAACAATTATTCGCCGAGCGCGTCGCGCATTACACGCCGTTGCTGAAGGTCGCGCCGCGCGCGATCAAGCTTTCGTCGGCGAAAACGCAGTGGGGTTGTTGCACGGTGAGCGGCACGGTGCATCTGAATGTTCAACTCGTCAAACTGCCGCTGCGTCTGATTGACTACGTGGTGGCGCATGAGTTGGCGCATTTGCGCGAGCTGAACCATTCGGCAGCATTTTGGGCGGTGGTGGAAAGCGTATGTCCGGAATATGCAAGGTTGCGCAAAGAGCTCAAGGCGGTTGCGTTGTAGGGGCGTATGGCAATACGCCCTTCATGGCATATCGAAAATTTGGGGGAGGGCGTATTGGGGAGGGGTGTTTGGGGAAGGGCGTATTGCCATACGCCCCTACGGGGGACGGCGCATGAGGGGGCATTTGGAGAAGGGCGTATTGCGCCGTCGGCCAATTGGTTGAATTCGCTTTCGTACAGGGTCAGCCTTTATAATCCGGAACAGTCATTTCTCGTGGGTATGAAATCATGCGCATTGTCATTTTTTTGGTTTTTGCGTTGTTGCTGCTAGGCTGCGGACGCAAAGGTCCGCTTAAGCTTCCCGCGCCCCAGACTCAAACGTCCCAAGCGCAAACATCAGGCACACAAACGCTTGACGCGCAAAAATCAGGTATGCCAGCCCCTCAGCAAGGCAAATAACCATGAGCGAATATTTCCACTATCAGAACGACGCGCTTTATGCCGAGCAAGTGCCACTGGCGGACATCGCTGCGCGGTTTGGCACGCCCTGCTATGTGTACTCGCGCGCCGCGCTGACGGATGGCTTTAACCAATTCACTAGGGCGTTGCAGGGGCGGGATCACCTGATCTGCTATGCGGCTAAAGCCAATTCCAATCTGGCGATCCTGAATGTGTTTGCGCGCCTGGGCGCGGGTTTCGACATCGTGTCCGGCGGCGAATTGCAGCGCGTGCTGGCGGCGGGCGGCGAGGCGGGCAAAGTGGTGTTTTCCGGCGTGGGCAAGACCGCTGCGGAAATGCGCATGGCGCTGGCCGCAGGTATTCTGTGTTTCAACGTGGAATCGGAGGCCGAACTGGAGCGGCTGAATTTCATCGCCGGAGAAATGGGCAAAATCGCGCCGGTCAGCCTGCGCGTGAACCCGGATGTGGATGCGCAGACCCACCCCTATATTTCCACCGGCTTGAAGCAGAACAAGTTCGGGGTAGCTTATGGCGAGGCTCTCGCGCTGTACCGCAAAGCGCATGCCATGCCGCATTTGCGCATCACCGGCATGGATTGCCACATTGGGTCGCAACTGACCGAGACCGGCCCGTTCATCGCCGCAGCGGAAAAGGTATTGGCGCTGGCGGACGCGCTGGCCGGAGAAGGCATCCGTCTGGAGCATCTCGATCTGGGTGGCGGCCTGGGCATTTGCTACAACGATGAGACCCCTCCGGCGATTTCCGATTACGTCGGAGCCATGCTGGCTGTGCTGCGCGGACGTAGCGAAAGGCTGATCCTGGAGCCTGGCCGCGTGCTGGTCGGCAACGCCGGGGTGTTGCTGACGCGCGTGGAGTATCTCAAGCACGGGGAGGAAAAGAATTTCGCCATCGTGGATGCAGGGATGAACGACCTGATGCGCCCGGCCTTGTACGATGCTTACCACGGCATTTTGCCGGTGTTGCGGGAACCCTCTCCTCGGCCCCTCGCTTCGCTCTCCCCTCCCGCAAGCGGGGAGAGCGCAGCGAGGGGGGCGAAGCCGGACGAACGAGAAAGGCAATCTTTGACTTATGAAGTGGTCGGGCCGATCTGCGAAACGGGTGACTTTATTGGCCATGCGCGCGACCTGTCGATCGCGCCGCAATCCTTGCTGGCTGTGCTTTCCGCCGGTGCGTACGGGATGAGCATGAGTTCGAATTACAATACCCGGCCACGCGCCGCTGAGGTGATGGTGGATGGTGGAATCGCGCATCTGGTTCGTGAACGCGAGACGGTTGCGCAGTTGTATGCAGGAGAAAAACTCATTTCGTGAATGTTGTAATTATCACAAAAACTTTTTACGAAATTTGTTGCAGGTTTTTTTAAACGTGGATACAGTACTGGTGCCGCAAGCGTCTTTCGCTAAATCACAGGGCGTTTGGGTGTGTAGTGAGTCGTAGTAATTATTCTAAAATCATATGGAGAATTAAAATGGCAACATCCAAAACGAAAAAACCAGCAGCCAAGAAACCAGCAGTCAAAAAAACCGTAGCCAAGAAAACCGTAGCCAAGAAAAAGCCAGCAGCCAAAAAAGTTGCAGCTAAGAAGCCAGCAGCCAAAAAGGCCGTTGCCAAGAAAAAACCAGCAGCCAAGAAAGTCGCAGCCAAGAAACCAGCAGCCAAAAAGGCCGTTGCCAAGAAAAAGCCAGCAGCCAAGAAAGCCGCAACTAAGAAGCCAGCAGCCAAAAAGGCCGCGGCCAAGAAGCCGGCAGCCAAGGGTATTTTGGGCGCGTAATTTTGCCTCGCAAGGGGCGGTATGCTGCTCCGCCCTTTTTGGCTTTACCTATATGGACGCTTTTACAACAAGCCGTGTTTCAGCTTGGGTCGTTGTTGTTTCCGTTTAAATCAGGAATATCGTCGCCAAACCCAGGAAGATGAAGAATACGCCGCTGTCGGTAATGGCGGTGATCATTACACTGGATCCGATGGCAGGTTCGCGTCCCAGTTTTTGCATGGCAAGCGGGATGGCCATGCCGACGATCGCACCGACTAATAAATTCAGCAGCATTGCACTGGTCATCACGATGCCCAGTGGCACGCTGTGATATAGAAGGTAAGCAAATAGTCCTGCGACTCCTCCCCACACCACGCCATTCAAAGCACTGATGGCCAGCTCCTTCATCAGCAGTCTGCGTGAATTGTCATTGGTGATTTGTCCTAACGCCAATGAG
>JANONV010000114.1:0-1809 GCA_031421015.1 Gallionella sp.
CATGCTGTCACTATCCGGTAATGTTGTTTAACCCGCCGATTATTGCAGGAAATTAGGCTTTTAGAAACACTTGTCGCCATGAAACCCTTTCTGCTTGGACGCAATTCCTGCTAATCTTGCGCGCAACACCTCGTTGGCAAACCCATTTTCAGGCAAATCATGCAAAGTTATTTGAAACGCATCCTCACCGCCCGCGTTTATGACGTGGCCATCGAAAGCCCGCTGGAAGTCGCGCCCAACCTGTCTGCGCGCATCGGCAACAATGTATTGTTAAAGCGCGAAGACATGCAGCCGGTGTTCTCCTTCAAGCTGCGCGGCGCGTACAACAAGATGGCCAACCTGACGCCAACGCAACTCAAGCGCGGCGTGATTGCCGCTTCGGCTGGCAATCACGCGCAAGGCGTGGCGCTTGCCGCAAAGATGCTGGGCTGCAAGGCCGTCATCGTGATGCCGGCCACCACGCCGCAGATCAAGCTGCAAGCAGTCGCCAGCCGTGGCGCGAAAGTGGTGCTGTGCGGTGATTCCTATTCCGAGGCATACACACATGCGCTGGAGCTGGAACAGAAACACCAGCTCACCTTCGTTCATCCCTACGACGATCCCGACGTGATTGCCGGGCAAGGCACGATAGGCATGGAAATCCTGCGCCAGCATAACCAGCCCATACACGCCATTTTTGTGCCCATAGGCGGCGGCGGACTGATCTCCGGTATTGCCGCCTACGTCAAGCAAGTGCGCCCGGAAATAAAAATCATCGGTGTACAGCCGGTAGATTCCGATGCCATGTATCAGTCGCTTAAAAACAAACGTCGCGTGACGTTAGCGCATGTCGGTTTGTTTGCCGATGGCGTGGCAGTTAAACAAGTGGGCGGCGAAACCTTCCGCCTGTGCCGCGAGCTGGTGGATGAAGTTATTCTGGTGGATACCGATGCCGTCTGTGCCGCGATCAAGGACGTGTTCGAAGACACTCGCTCCATTCTGGAACCCGCAGGTGCGCTGTCCATCGCCGGCGCCAAGCTGTATGCCGCACGCGAGAAACTCAAGGGCAAGACGCTGGTCGCCATCGCCAGCGGCGCCAACATGAATTTCGACCGCCTGCGTTTCGTCGCCGAGCGCGCCGAAATCGGCGAGAAGCGCGAAGCGATTCTGGCGGTGAGTATCCCGGAAACGCCGGGCAGTTTCCGTAAATTTTGTGCTGTGCTGGGCAAGCGCAATATCACCGAATTCAACTATCGCTATGCCGACCCGAAAGAGGCGCAGGTATTCGTCGGGGTGCAAGTGAAAGATCAAACCGAGACGACCAAACTGGTCGCCGCGCTGAAAAAACACAAACTGAAAACGCAAAATTTTACCGACAACGAAATGGCCAAGCTGCACATACGCCATCTGGTCGGCGGACACGCGCCCGGCCTTAAGGACGAAATCATGTTCCGCTTCGAATTCCCGGAACGACCCGGCGCGCTGATGAACTTCCTTAACAGCATGAACCACAGCTGGAACATCAGCCTGTTCCACTACCGCAACCACGGCGCGGACTACGGGCGTGTGCTGGTCGGCATGCAAGTGCCGCACCACGATAAAAAAGCGTTGTCTGCTTTTCTCGACAAGCTGGGGTATCGCTATTGGGATGAGAGCGATAATGCGGCTTATCGCTTGTTTCTTGGCTAGCGTTCGTAAGTTTCAGTTTTCATTGGGGGGAGCATCAAATGATCTCGAAAAATTTACCGACCATAGGCCACCAGTCCTTCGAAGATTTGAAACAAACCAACGAACACGATGCGGAATACTGGAGCGCACGCGCTTTGCAAC
>JANONV010000115.1:0-3284 GCA_031421015.1 Gallionella sp.
ATGAGCAGCAGCCTGACCAACAAATTTTTGCATGCGCCCACCCATGCGCTGAATCAGGCGCACAGCAATGACCGCGAGGCACTGCTAGACATGATTCATCGTTTGTATCATCTTCGCCCCGAAGAATAAAAGCGGTCAGAATGAATCCCAGCATCTCCGCCAAACTTGCTCAATTGAGCGAGCGTCTGCTTGAAGTCAACCAACTGCTGAGTACAGAAGAATCTACCAAAGACATGGATGCGTTTCGCAGGATGAACCGCGAACGCACCGAACTCGAACCGGTGGTGGCGCTTTATCAAACTTATCAAGGCTGTCTGGCCGATATAACTACCGCGCAAGGAATGGCAGCCGACCCGGAAATGAAGGAGTTCGCCGAGGCCGAGATCAAGCAAGGCCAAGAGCGTCTGACGCAACTCGATAGCGAACTGCAAAAACAATTATTGCCCAAAGACCCCAACGACGAACGTAGCGTGTTCCTGGAAATTCGCGCCGGGACCGGTGGCGACGAAGCGGCGTTATTTTCCGGAGACCTGTTCCGCATGTACACGCGCTACGCCGAACGCAAACGCTGGCAGGTCGAGGTGATCTCGGAAAGTCCCGGCGAAATGGGCGGCTACAAGGAAATCATCGCGCGCATCGTCGGGCAAGGCGCGTACTCGGTGCTGAAATTCGAATCCGGCGCGCACCGCGTGCAGCGCGTGCCGACCACCGAAACGCAAGGCCGCGTGCACACCTCGGCGTGTACCGTGGCGATCATGCCGGAAGTGGACGAGGTCAACGACGTGGTGCTGAACTCCGCCGATCTGCGCATCGACACGTTTCGCGCCAGCGGCGCTGGCGGCCAGCACATCAACAAGACCGATTCGGCGGTGCGCATCACCCACCTGCCGACCGGCGTGGTGGTGGAATGCCAGGATGGCCGCTCGCAACACCAGAACAAAGCGCAAGCGATGCGCGTGCTGGCGGCGCGTATCAAGGACGCACAAGTGCGCGAACAGAATGCCAAGACCGCCGCGACGCGCAAGAGCCTGGTCGGCAGCGGCGACCGCTCCGAACGCATCCGCACTTACAATTATCCGCAGGGTCGCATCACCGACCATCGCATCAATCTGACGCTGTATAAAATGGATGCGATGATGGACGGCGACATCGGTGAGCTGACCGGCGCGCTGATGGCCGAGCATCAAGCCGAACAACTTGCCGCGATGGCAGAAGATGTGCTCGGATAGCATTAAAGCAATACTGCAACACCACACCCTGCAGCTTGAAACCGCGCTGAAGCTTGATTCAGTCAGCGCGCGCATCGAGGTGCAATGCCTGTTGCAAAACGTGTTGCAGGTGAATCGCGCCTGGTTGCTGTCTCATCCGGAATATCTGCTCAGCGACGCACAACATGTGCGATACATGACATTGTTCGAGCGGCGTTTGTGCGGGGAACCGATTGCCTACCTGATCGGTGAACGCGAGTTTTATGGACTGACTTTCAAGGTTACGCCCGCGACCTTGATCCCGCGCCCGGAAACCGAATTGTTGGTAGAGCTGGCGTTGCAGCGCATCCCGCAAAACGGCGCTTGCTGCGTTCTGGATCTCGGCACCGGCAGTGGCGCAATTGCCTTGAGCATCGCCCATGCGCGACCTGATACGGAAGTGGTGGCGGCAGATGCTTCGGTCGCCGCGCTGGAGGTGGCGCAATTCAACGCACAGCATCTCGGCCTCAACAACGTGCGATTTTTGCATAGCGATTGGTTCGCCGCAATTCAGGGCGCTCATTTTGACCTCATCGTTTCAAATCCCCCTTACGTCGCAGACGGTGACACGCATCTCATGCAGGGCGACTTGCGTTTTGAACCGCGCAGCGCACTGGCTTCCGGCGCGGATGGGCTTGATGACATCCGACAGATTATCTTGCAAGCAAAAGCGCACCTCAATCCCGATGGTTGGTTGTTGCTGGAACATGGTCACGACCAAGCAGCGCAGGTACGCGCTTTATTGCAGCAAGCAGGCAATACCGAGGTGTTCTCTGCGCTTGATCTGGCGGGCATCGAGCGGGTCAGCGGCGGCTCAAAGCTAGATAGCTAAACGGGTATATTGCCAACTCGACATGTAGGCGTAGAATCAGTCATGCAATTTTGCAGACTTAACTCAAGCGGGAGGCAACATGGCACACATCGTAATCATGGGCGCGGGAATCGGCGGCATGCCCGCCGCCTACGAGATGCAGGAAAAAATCCGCCAGCAAGATAAAGTTACGGTCATTTCGGATCGGGAGAATTTTGAATTTACGCCATCGAACCCGTGGATGGGGGTGAAATGGCGCACTCGCAAACAGATCAGTTTTCCGGCGCGCAGCTATCTGGAGCGCAAAGGGATCGGGTTCATCTCGACCGGCGTGAAGCGCGTACACCCGGAAAAAAATCAGCTTGAACTCAACGACGGGCAAGTGGTGGATTACGATTATCTAATCATCGCCACCGGGCCCAAACTGGCTTTCGATGAAGTCGAGGGCTTGGGGCCGCACGGCGGTTTCACCCATTCTGTTTGCAACGTCGATCACGCGATGAAATCGCATGATGCCTGGGATGATTTCACGAAAAATCCTGGCCCTATCGTGGTAGGCGCGGCGCAAGGGGCGTCATGCTTCGGCCCGGCTTACGAATATGCCTTTATCATGGATACCGATTTGCGCCGCCGCAAGATACGCAACAAAGTGCCGATGACCTTCGTGACCGCCGAGCCGTATATCGGCCATCTGGGCTTGGGTGGGGTGGGCGACTCCAAAGGCATTTTGGAATCCGCGATGCGCGACCATGACATCAAATGGATCTGCAACGCCAAAACCACCAAGGTGGAAGCGGGCAAGATGTATGTCACTGAACATGACGACATGGGCGCCGAAAAACGCAAGCATGAATTGCCATTCGCTTACAGCATGATGTTGCCCGCCTTCAAGGGCGTCGATGCGGTGTTCGGTATCGAAGGCCTGACCCAGGCGCGCGGTTTTATCATCGTGGATAAACATCAGCGCAACCCCAAATACAAAAATATCTTTGCGGTCGGTGTGTGCATCGCGATTCCCCCGGTGGAAGCCACTCCCGTACCGACCGGCACGCCCAAGACCGCCTACATGATCGAATCCATGGCGGCCGCAGCCGTGAATAACATCCACGCGGAGTTGCATGGCAAGTCGGCGGACAAAGAGGCCACCTGGAATGCGATCTGTCTGGCAGATTTCGGCGATACCGGGGCAGTATTCGTGGCGCTGCCGCAAATCCCGCCGCGCAACG
>JANONV010000116.1:0-6050 GCA_031421015.1 Gallionella sp.
GCGATTAACAGTATAAAACTTGTAACCTGGGGCTGGCGTTTCATGGTGTTCCTTAGCTAAATAAGTTGGTGGGGTTAGCGTAGCTTAACCCGACACTCATACGTTAAAAAATGTGGGGTTACGCTACGCTAACCCGACCTACTGATTTAGCTAAGGAACACCATGAAACGCCTGCCCCTGGTTACAAGTTTTATACTGTTCATCGCCTTGTGCGCATCGGCTGCGTATTGGGCGATGCAATTGCTCAAGCCGCCGCTGCGTGCAGTCGCAGCGCCGCCACAGACGGCTCAGCCCGCCCCAAAATTGGATGCGGCGGCGGGCTTGCTGGGCGGTCGTTCGACCGCCGCCGTCGCCAGTAACTTTCAATTAAAAGGCGTGGTGGTCGCAGGCGATCCGGCCGAGAGTGTCGCGATCCTGGCGGCTAACGGCAAGCCGGCGCAGGCGATCCGGACCAATGCAGAAGTGGTTCCCGGTGTCACGGTCAAAGAAGTAAATCGAAGCTATGTATTACTGTCGGAAGGCGGCGTGATCAAACGGGTCGAATTGCCGGCAGATGCGCGGCGCAAATGAAAAAGCCGCTTCAAGCGGCTTTTTCATTTCTCGACAATTTGATTGGGTGAGTATGAATTGGTAGGCACGATTGGACTCGAACCAACGACCCCTTGGATGTCGACCAAGTGCTCTAACCAGCTGAGCTACGCGCCTGTTTTTGAGACCGTGCATTGTACCCGAAAGGCTGGCGCGCTTCAAACGAAAACGCGCTCAATAACTGCCGGAAGCCAGATTGTCGAAGCGCGTGTATTCGCCCCGGAAGGCAAGCGGCACCATGCCGATCGGGCCGTTACGCTGTTTGCCGATGATGATTTCTGCCTTGCCTTTATCGGGCGAATCGCTGTTGTAGACTTCGTCGCGGTAGATGAACAGGATCAGGTCGGCATCCTGTTCGATCGCTCCACTTTCGCGCAGGTCGGACATCACCGGCCGTCGGTTGGGACGTTGCTCGAGGCTGCGGTTCAACTGCGACAGCGCGATCACCGGCACATGCAATTCCTTCGCCAGGGCCTTTAAGGAGCGGGAGATTTCCGAGATTTCGGTGGCGCGATTTTCGCTGGCTTTGCCTGCGTTCGAACTCATCAATTGCAAATAGTCCACCACGATGAGTCCCAGATTGTTCTGGCGATGCAGGCGGCGCGACCGCGCGCGCACTTCCAGGGCGGACAGCGCGCCGCTTTCATCAATGTAAATCGGCGCGTCGTTGAGCCGGCCGAGGGCGTGCGTCAGCCGTCCCCAGTCGTCGTCCTGCAAACGGCCGGTGCGCAGATCCTGCTGGTTGAGCTTGCCGACCGAGCCGAGCATGCGCATCGCGATCTGCGAAGCATTCATTTCCATGCTGAAGATCGCCACCGGCAACTTGCTGTCCAATGCCACGTTCTCGGCGATGTTGATCGCTAGTGCGGTCTTACCCATACTCGGGCGTCCGGCAACAATGATCAGTTCACCGGGCTGCAAGCCGGATGTGAGGCGATCCAGATCGGTAAAACCGGTCGCGGTTCCGGTGATGTCGCTGGGGTTGTCGCGCCCGTACAGGGTCTCGATGCGCTCCACCACTTGAGTCAGCAGCGGCGGCATGGCGATGAAGCCCTGCTGGCCGCGCGAACCGGCCTCGGCGATCTCCAGCACTTTTCTTTCCGCCTCGTCGAGCAATTGCGCGGCATCGCGCCCGCTCGGGTTGTAGGAGCTTGCCGCAATATCGGTGCCAACTTCCGCCAGCTTGCGCATGATGGAACGCTCGCGCACGATCTCGCCATAGCGGCGGATGTTGGCCGCCGACGGCACGTTCTGCGCCAGGCTGCCCAGATAAGGCAAGCCGCCCACCTTTTCCAGTTCGCCTGAGATCTCCAGCGCCTCGGCCACGGTGATCACGTCCACCGGTTTCGCCTGCTCGCTCAACCGCACAATTTGGCGATAGATCAGGCGATGTTCCTGCCGGTAGAAATCGTCGGCAGATATCAGGTCGACGATCCTGTCCAGCGCGCTCGCTTCGAGCAGCAATCCGCCCAACACCGATTGCTCGGCCTCGACCGAATGCGGCGGCAGTTTGATCTGGTCGAGTTGCGCATCCGCGCGGGAAAGATTTTGCATGGGATTGATTCGATCAGGGGCGGTTAGGCGGAGGGTATTTTACCTTGCCCGAAGAAAAATTATGGAAACAAAAAAGGACTGTTGCCAGTCCTTTTTGTATTTCCTTGATACAGCGGAGAATTATTGTTCGCCGAGCACCGAAACCGTGATGCCTACGACAACATCGGTATGCAGCGCGATGTTGAGGGGATGATCGCCGATCTGCTTGAGGTGGCCTTCAGGCATGCGCACTTGTGATTTTTCAACGTCAAAGCCTTGCGCAGCCAGCGCGGTCACGATGTCGGCGTTGGTGACGGAGCCGAACAGCTTGCCGTCCACACCGGCCTTTTGCACCATGTGCACGGTCAAACCGGCCAGCTTCTCGCCGCGCGCTTGCGCTTCGGCCAGCTTGACCTTGTCGGCCGCTTCGAGTTCGGCACGACGCACTTCAAACTCGGCCATATTGGCTGCGGTTGCGCGCTTTGCCTTGCCTTGCGGGATTAAAAAATTGCGCGCGTAGCCGTTCTTGACCTTGACCACTTGACCCAATTGACCGACGTTGAGCACTTTTTCCATCAAAATTATTTGCATGACCGGTCTCCTTAGTGCAAATCAGTGTAAGGCATCAAAGCCAGGAAGCGCGCGCGTTTCACGGCGGTGCTCAATTGGCGCTGATAATGCGTGCGGGTGCCGGTGATGCGCGCCGGGATCAGCTTGCCGTTCTCGGAGATGAATTCCTTGAGGATGTTCACGTCCTTGTAATCAACTTCGGCGATTTTGTCGACCGTAAAGCGGCAGAACTTGCGGCGCTTGAACAGATTGTTGCGCGAAGAATGTTTTTTCTTGTCATCTTTCTTTTTGTCTGATGGGCGAGCCATGATATTTCCTTATTCCAAGTATGTCGTTAAAACGCAATGATCAAGCTGCGACCGGCGCGCCTTCTTCAGCGGACACCGGTACGGCAGACTGCGGGGCAGCGCTAAAGCCGCCTTCGGTCGGCACGGAACGGGATTTTTCTTCCTTCATCATGGCAGACGGTACGGTGACGGCAGCCTTGGTCTTGACGGTCAGGTGACGCAATACCGCGTCATTGAAGCGGAACGCGTGCTCCAGTTCGTCCAGTGCTTCCTGGTTGCATTGAATGTTCATCAGCACGTAATGTGCCTTGTGAATTTTTTGGATAGGGTAAGCCAGTTGGCGGCGGCCCCAGTCTTCCAGACGGTGGATAATCCCGCTCTTGGAAGTGACCAGTGTGCGATAACGCTCAATCATCGCGGGCACTTGCTCGCTTTGATCGGGATGCACAATAAATACGATTTCGTAGTGTCGCATTACATCTCCTTATGGTTAAGCCCCCCGCTTGCGGTGCGGTGGAGCAAGGTAAGTGGGACTGGACATCAATCTCACAGGGGCGCGCATTATAGCGAAACAGGCTTACAGGTCAAGGAGTTTAATGCGCGGGAATTGCCATAACAGCCAAGCGCATCAACGGCCCGCTGCCTTGCTCAGATACAACCACGTCTGCACCACCGTGTCCGGGTTCAGCGAGATCGCTTCTATCCCCTGCTCCATCAACCAGCGCGCAAAGTCGGGATGATCGGACGGGCCCTGGCCGCAGATGCCGATGTATTTGTTGTGCTTGCGGCAGGCTAGTATCGCCATACTGATGAGCTGCTTCACCGCCGCATCGCGTTCGTCGAAGGAACCCGCCAAGACGCCGGAATCCCGGTCCACGCCGAGCGTGAGTTGCGTCAAGTCGTTCGAGCCGATGGAGTAGCCGTCCACCAGTTCGAGGAACTGGTCGGCGAGCAGCGCGTTGGAGGGAATTTCGCACATCATGATCACGCGCAGGCCGTTCTCGCCGCGCCGCAAACCGTTTTCGGCAAGCGTGTCTATCACGGCTTGCAGCTCCGCCACGGTGCGCACGAACGGGATCATTGCCTCGACATTGGTCAATCCCATCTCGTCGCGCACGCGGCGCATGGCGCGGCATTCCAGCGCGAAGCATGGTTTGAAGCTCTCTGCCACATAGCGCGATGCGCCGCGAAAGCCGATCATCGGATTTTCTTCGGCGGGCTCGTATGCGCTGCCGCCGAGCAGGCTGGAATATTCGTTGGATTTGAAATCGGAGAAGCGCACGATCACCGGCTTGGGAAAAAAAGCCGCCGCCAGCGTGGCGATGCCCTCCGCCATCTTGTCCACGTAGAAACTCTCCGGATCGGCATAGCCCGCGCTTTTCACTTCGACTTGCGCCTTGAGTTCGGCGGGCAGATTCGGGTAGTCCAGCACGGTGCGCGGATGGATGCCTATCATGCGCGCGATGATGAATTCCAGCCGCGCCAGGCCGATGCCGTAATTGGGCAGGCGGCTGAACTCGAAGGCCAGTTCCGGATTGGCCACATTCAGCGAAATTTTCAGCGGCGGCACCGGCAGATTGTCGAGCGCCAGTTCGGTGATCTCGACTTCGAGCAAGCCCTGATACACCTTGCCGACATCGCCGTCGGCGCATGACACGGTGACCTCATCGCCGTGCCCCAATGCTTCGGTCGCATCGCCGCAACCGACCACTGCCGGGATGCCCAGCTCGCGCGCCACGATGGCCGCATGGCAAGTGCGCCCGCCGCGATTGGTGACGATCGCGGAGGCGCGCTTCATCACCGGTTCCCAATCCGGATCGGTGATGTCGGTCACCAGCACGTCGCCCGGCTGCACCTTGCCCATCTCGCTGGCATCCGCCACCAGGCACACCCTGCCGCTGCCGATGCGCTGGCCGATGGCGCGCCCGGTTACCAGCACTGGCACCAGCACCTGCGAGGTTTGTACGTGACCCTGTTGTCCCGGCACCGGCTTGAGCGCATAGCGCTGCAAGATTTTCAGGTTGATTTTCGACTGCACGGTTTCCGGCCGCGCTTGCAGGATGTACAGCTTGCCGTCCACGCCGTCGCGCCCCCACTCGATGTCCATCGCGCGCCCGTAATGCTGCTCGATGGTAAGCGCGTAGCGCGCCAACTCCTCCACTTCATCATCGCTGACCGAGAAACGATGCCGTTCGGCTAATGGCACATCCACGGTCTGCACCGGGCTGGAGTCCCGCTGCATGGTGGCGAAGATCATTTTGATCACCTTGGTGCCGAGATTGCGGCGGATGATGGCGCGCTTGCCGTCGCGCAACGACGGTTTGAACACATAGAACTCATCGGGATTCACCGCGCCCTGCACCACCGTTTCGCCCAAGCCGTATGCGGAATTGATCAGCACCACCTGGTCAAAACCGGATTCGGTGTCCAGCGTGAACATCACCCCGCTTGCGCCCAGGTCGCTGCGCACCATGCGCTGCACGCCGGCAGACAACGCTACTTTCTGATGCGCAAAGCCGTGATGTGCGCGATAGGCAATCGCGCGGTCGGTGTACAGCGAAGCGAACACCTTCCGGATCGCCATGATGACTTCATCCGCGCCGCTGACGTTGAGGAAAGTTTCCTGTTGTCCGGCGAACGAGGCGTCGGGCAGATCTTCGGCGGTGGCGGAGGAGCGCACCGCTACGGAAAATTCGCCGCCCATCTCATCTTGCATTTGCCGGTACGCCGCGCGTATCTGCTGCTCAAGCGCGGGCTGCAACGGCTGCGCGACGATCCATACGCGTATTTGCTTACCCGTCGTCGCAAGCCGCGCAACATCGGTCACATCCAGTCCTTTCAAGACACTCTGGATGCGCTGATCCAGCCCGTCCTGCGCGAGAAAATCGCGATACGCCTGCGCCGTGGTGGCAAAGCCGCCCGGCACGCGCACGCCGAGCTTTGCGAGCTGGCTGATCATCTCGCCCAGCGAAGCGTTCTTGCCGCCCACTCGCGGCACGTCGCTGATGCGCAGATTTTCGAATCGGATGATGTAGGACTGCGTCATTGTTCTCTCCTCAAAGCAGTGGGTAG
>JANONV010000117.1:0-1728 GCA_031421015.1 Gallionella sp.
GATGACCAACGGCCCGGCGGCGACCATCGGCGAAATACTGACGGTGGATTTGCCCAAACCCCGCAACCGATTGGCACTGGCAAATGATGCCGGCTACCACCGGCTGCGCGGCGCGGTGTTGGAGTTCTTGTACCGGAAGCAGGCAAAAGAAGCAGCCTGATTTTTTAGGCGCCCTTTAGCGCGTTAAACAAAAAAGTTTATGTGGCTTAATTTTGGTGCGCAAACGATCGTTCCCGCACCAAAAGCAGGCGTGATTAAACACAAAGGAAAGCTAATATCCCTGTAATTCCATTTCCCCATCATATAGTGCAATATCGTGGGGTGTATTGCTTACGTAGGGTGCGCAAGCGCACCCTACAAAATTATTATCGTTTTGGAATAGAATTGAAATAAATCCTGATTGGCACAGTAATTGCTGAATAAATACTTGAGCAGCTTTTCTGACCCAACGACGGGCGGAAGGGTAATTAGAAATACCGACAAAGGCGTCGTTCCAGCACTCTCTCCTCAATCCTCTCCCGCACGCGGGAGAGGAATCAATCGAATCTTCTCCCAGGGAGAAGAAGGTTGGAATGAGACGGTGCCGGGCGGCGTTTTTTTATTGCGGGGTGAACACATGATGACCATACAGAAATCCGAGCAGGCTGATACCGGCATTAGCGGGGGTCGCGCCGCAACCAAAACCAGACTGGTCGTAATCGGCAACGGCATGGCGGGCATGCGCACGATAGAAGAGTTTCTCAAGATGTCGCCGAATGAATTCGACATCACCGTGTTCGGCGCCGAGCCGCAGCCCAACTACAACCGCATCCTGTTGTCGCCGGTGTTGTCCGGTGAGATGAAATTTCAAGATACCGTGCTGAATGATTGGGACTGGTATGAAAAAAATCACATCACGCTGCATGCCGGCAAGCTGGTCAGCAAAATAGACCGTCAGCGCTGCGTGGTTGAAACTGAAGATGGACTGGCCGTGCCTTATGATCGCTTGCTGATCGCGACCGGTTCCAATCCCATCATGTTGCCGATACCCGGAATAAATTTGCCCGGTGTGCTGGCCTATCGCAGCATAGACGATGTTGAGAAAATGCTCGCCGTTGCGCAGAATAAATTACAGCCCAACAAGCGCGCTGTGGTCATCGGTGGCGGCCTGCTCGGTCTGGAAGCGGCAAATGGCCTGTCGCTGCAAGGCATGGATGTGTCGGTGGTGCATCTATTGGGCTGGCCGATGGAGCGCCAACTGGATCAAGTGGGCGGCGGACTGTTGAAAAACGCGCTGGAAAAACGCGGGCTGAAATTTTATATGTCGCGCCAGACGGAAGCCATTCTCGGCGAGAGCGCTGTCACCGGCTTGCGCTTCAAGGATGGCGAAGAGATCCCCGCCGATCTGGTGATTATGGCCGCAGGCATACGCCCTAACATCGCATTGGCAAAGTCCGCCGGTATCCATTGCGAACGCGGCATTGTGGTGAATGACACCATGCAGACCTACGACCCGAAAATTTATTCGGTAGGCGAATGCGTGCAGCATCGCGGACAAGTTTACGGGTTGGTTGCGCCGCTGTTCGAGCAAGCCAAGGTTGCGGCGAATCATCTGGCCGAATATGGCCGGATGCGCTATGAAGGCTCAGCAGTTTCTACCAAGCTGAAAGTGACCGGCATTGATTTGTTCTCGGCGGGAGATTTCAGCGTCGGGCCGGATGATGAAGAGATGCTGTTGCAAGATGCGGC
>JANONV010000118.1:0-2674 GCA_031421015.1 Gallionella sp.
GGGCGGCGGGGGGGCGGGGCCGGGGTTGGGGGTGGGGCTTGGGGTTGCATTTCCTCAATCCCCGCCCCTCAACCCAGGCTCCTTCAACACCTGCATCAAATAGCTACCATAGCCGCTCTTCAGTAACGGGGCGGCGAGCTTCTCCATCTGAGCGGCATCAATAAATCCGTTGCGATAGGCCACCTCTTCCGGACACGCGATCTTCAGTCCCTGACGATGCTCGATGGTTTGAATAAACTGGCTGGCTTCGAGCAATGATTCATGCGTGCCGGTATCCAGCCAGGCGTAGCCGCGCCCCATCATTTCAACGGACAACTTGCCGCGATCAAGGTAAATGCGATTCACATCGGTAATTTCCAGTTCGCCGCGTGAGGAAGGCTTGAGATGGGCGGCAATATCAACAATTTCATTGTCGTAAAAATACAGGCCGGTGACGGCGTAGTTGGACTTGGGTTGCGATGGTTTTTCTTCCAGCGAGATTGCGCGCCCTGCCGCATTAAATTCCACCACCCCGTATCGCTCCGGATCGCGCACATGGTAGGCAAATACCGTCGCACCTGCTGCGCGTTGCATCGCGTTTTGCAATTGGTGCTGGAGAGTATGACCATAAAAAATATTGTCGCCCAACACCAGCGCGGCAGGATGTTTGCCAATGAACTCGCGGCCGATGATGAAAGCCTGCGCCAGCCCGTCCGGCGATGGTTGTACGGCATATTGCAGATTCAATCCCCACGCGCTGCCATCGCCCAGCAATTGCTGAAATCGCGGCGTATCTTGCGGCGTTGAGATAATCAAAATATCGCGTATCCCCGCCAGCATCAGCGTGGACAGCGGATAGTAGATCATCGGCTTGTCGTAAATCGGTAGCAACTGTTTGGACACTGCCAGCGTGACAGGGTGCAAGCGCGTGCCTGAGCCACCAGCTAAAATAATTCCTTTTCGTGTAATCATAATTTTTTATCCAAAATCTCTGTGAGCATGCGCGTCACGCCGTCTTGCCACGATGGCAAGTTCAAATCAAAAGTGTGTTGCAGTTTCGAGGTGTTCAAGCGCGAATTAAGCGGACGTTTGGCCGCAGTGGGAAATGCGCTGGTCGGAACAGCTTGTATCGCATCGGGCGAGACTTTGAGTGGTATCGCTGCGCGTCTGGCAAAGTCCAAAACGAAGCTGGCGTAGCCGTGCCATGAGGTTACGCCCCCTGCCACGGCATGATACAAACCTGACAATTCTGGTCGCCGGACTGCCAGGCGAATCGCGTGAGCGGTGATGTCTGCGAGCAGATCCGCCCCGGTGGGTGCGCCAAACTGATCGTTGATGACTTTGAGGCTGTCGCGTTCACTAGCGAGCTTCAGCATGGTCTTGGCAAAGTTGCCGCCGCGAGCACCATACACCCAACTGGTGCGAAGGATCAGATGTCGGCAGCCGGATTGTTGTATCCGTTGCTCGCCTTCCAGCTTGGTCGCGCCATAGACGCTGAGCGGCGCAGCCGTATCTGTTTCCAGCCACGGCTGCTCACCGCTGCCGTCGAATACATAGTCGGTGGAGTAATGGATCAGCCAGGCGTTACTGCGCTTAGCCTCTTGCGCCAGCACCCCAGGCGCGAGCGTGTTGATGGTGCGCGCAAGCTCCGGCTCGCTCTCGGCCTTGTCCACGGCTGTATGAGCGGCCGCATTGACGATCACGTCCGGTGTGACGCTGCGAACCGTTTCGGCGATGCCATCCAGATCGGTAAAGTTGCCGCACCACTCCCGACTTTCCGAATCCAGCACAACCAGCTCACCTAGTGGCGCCAGGCTGCGTTGCAGTTCCCAACCAACCTGGCCGTTTTTTCCGAACAGCAGGATTTTCATCCGGCGCGTCCCACATAATTTTTTTCAACCCATGCGCGATACGAGCCGGATTGGACGTTGGCTACCCAGTCTTGATTGTCGAGATACCATTGCACAGTTTTGCGTATGCCAGTCTCGAAAGTTTCAGTCGGTTTCCAACCCATCTCGCGCTCAATCTTGCGCGCGTCAATCGCATAGCGGCGATCATGACCGGGGCGATCAGCAACAAAAGCGATTTGTTCGCGGTAGGATTTGTTATCGGCTCTTGGCCGCATCTCATCAAGCAAGGCGCAAACGGTATGCACGATGTCGAGATTAGCTTTTTCGTTCCAGCCGCCGACGTTATACACCTCACCCAGCTTGCCCGCTTCCAGCACACGGCGGATTGCGCTGCAATGATCTTTGACATACAGCCAGTCGCGGATCTGCTGGCCGTCGCCATACACCGGCAGCGGTTTACCCGCGAGCGCATTGACGATCATCAGCGGGATGAGTTTTTCAGGAAAATGATAAGGGCCGTAGTTGTTCGAGCAATTGGTGGTCAATACCGGCAAGCCATAAGTGTGATGGTAGGCGCGCACCAGATGATCCGACGATGCTTTGCTCGCCGAGTACGGACTATTCGGCGCAAAGGCCGTGGCCTCGGTGAAGGCGGCATCGGTCGGGCCCAGCGAGCCGTAGACCTCATCTGTGGAGACATGCAGAAAACGGAAATTAGCCTGTTCTGCCTCGGGTCGACTCAACCAATGACGGCGCGTCTCTTCCAACAGATGAAATGTGCCAACGACATTGGTTTGAATAAAATCTTCTGGTCCGTGTATCGAGCGATCGACATGCGATTCGGC
>JANONV010000119.1:0-2384 GCA_031421015.1 Gallionella sp.
GAAATCATGCAGGACAAAAACCCGGATGCCGAACTGCGGCACAAGTGGGTTCCCTACGCCAGTATTTCCAACAACCTCAAGCGCGCGCTAGTCGCCGCCGAAGATGCCAAGTTTGTCGATCACGAGGGCTTTGACTGGGAAGGCATCCAGAAGGCTTACGAAAAAAATCTCAAGAGGGGAAAAGTCGTCGCAGGCGGTTCCACCATCAGCCAGCAGCTTGCCAAGAATCTATTCCTCTCCACCAAGCGCACGCCGTGGCGCAAGTTGGAAGAGGCGGCGATTACCGTGATGCTGGAAGCGGTGATGGACAAGCGGCGTATTTTCGAGATTTATCTCAATGTGATCGAGTGGGGCAACGGTGTGTTTGGCGCGGAGGCCGCCGCACGCCACTACTATGGCACCGGTGCCGCCAATCTTTCTGCGGAACAAGCCGCGAGACTCGCCGCGATGGTGCCCAATCCGCGCTACTACGACAAACATCGCGAAGCCGGAGGTCTGTTGCTCAAGACCGGCATGATTCTGGAGCGCATGAGCGACGCTGAAATTCCTTGAGCGGCCAGGCGAGGTTTTCTTTACAATAGCGCGCAATTTTCCAGGGTATCCGCGATGAACGACATCAGCCAGGAACATCACTACACCGACAATGTGCAGGACCACCTCAAACAGGTGGAATCGCTGCTGCACAAACACACCTTGCTGGAAGAGGTTGTTCATCGGCAGGAAATGCCGCGCGAAGATCGCCACACGCTGGTTGAAACCCTGGTACACAAGCAGCATCTCGCCGAACTGCGGCGCAAACTGGACAGCCTGCACCCGGCGGACATCGCCTATATTCTGGAAGCCTTGCCCATCGAACAGCGTTTGCTGGTGTGGGATCTGGTCAAAGCCGAGCGCGACGGCGAGATTCTGATCGAAGTTTCCGATGCGGTGCGCGAGTCGCTGATCGCGACCATGAACCGCGAAGAGTTGCGGGCGGCTGCCGAACAACTCGACACCAACGAAATCGCCGACCTTGCGCCCGACCTGCCGCAAAACGTATTGCGCGACGTTTTCAAGTCGCTGTCCATCGAGGAGCGCGAGCAATTGCGCGCGGCGATGTCGTATTCGGAAGACTCGGTCGGCGCGCTGATGGATTTCAGCATGATCCAGGTTCGCGAGGACGTCACATTGGAAGTGGTATCGCGCTACCTGCGCCGCTTCGACGAACTGCCCGATCACACCGATCAGGTGTTCGTGGTAGATCGGGACGACCGCTTCAAAGGCGTTCTGCCGATCAACCTGATCGTGGTCAACGAACCTGAAGTGATCGTCGGCAGCCTGATGCTGACCGATACCATACAGTTGCGCCCCGAAGAAAAGGCGGAGCAAGCCGCTCAGGCTTTTGAGCGCTACGACCTGGTTTCCGCACCGGTGGTGGACGACGATAGCAGGCTGGTCGGACGGGTGACGGTGAACGTGGTGCTGGACTATATTCGCACTGAATCGGAAAATGACATGCTCAATCAGGCCGGGTTGCGCGAAGAAGAAGACATTTTCGCTTCGGTATGGAAGAGCGCGAAAAACCGCTGGGCGTGGCTGGCACTGAATCTTTGCACCGCGTTTTTCGCCTCGCGCGTGATCTTCGAGTTTGAAGGCACGATAGAAAAAATTGTCGCGCTGGCCACGCTGATGTCCATCGTCGCAGGCATAGCCGGCAACTCGGCGAATCAAACCAGCACCATCATCATTCGCTCGTTGGCCTTGGGGAAAATTACTCTCGACAACGCGCGCAGGCTATTGATGAAGGAACTGGCCATCAGCGGTCTGAACGGTTTGGTATGGGGTGGGGTCGCGGGATTATTCGCTTACTTTTTGTACCATAGCGTGTCGCTGGGCGCGGTGATGATGGGCGCAATGATGCTCAATCTGTTGGTGGGTGCGATAGTTGGCATGGCCATCCCACTCGCTATGCAAAAAATGGGACGCGACCCGGCCATCGGCTCCAGCGTGATGATTACCGCCATTACTGACAGCGGCGGTTTTTTCATTTTCCTGGGACTGGCGACGTTATTTTTGATTTAAGCGGGGACAAACGCGAGCCGGACTGGTACGCGTATCAATATATAACCGTCTGGGTGTAAACGGATAGGTGTAAACAGATGGGTGTAAACGTCTGGCAGTATTCTAAAAAGGGCGGAGCAGCATACCGCCCCTCGCGAGGCAAAATTACGCGCCCAAAATACCTTTAACTGCGGGCTTCTTGGCTGCGGCCTTTTTCGCTGCTGGCTTTTTGACGGCGGCTTTTTTAGCTGCGGGCTTCTTGGCTGCGGGCTTCTTGGCTACAACTTTTTTGACTACGGATTTTTTGGCTGCTGGCTTTTTGGCTGCTGGCTTTTTGACGGCGG
>JANONV010000120.1:0-1545 GCA_031421015.1 Gallionella sp.
GCACCAAGCCCGGGCAGCTGTCGATCATAGTAATCCGCGACCTCTTCTGTTTCCTTCTCGGCTGCGGCGTGAAACGCGATTCTCATTCCCTGAGACTAGGCGATGAGTTACTTCGGATTTTTTGCCAGGCGCTGGCGCGCCTTCTTGAACACTTCGTCTGCGGGAATCAGTGCGGCTTCACCAGATTCTATTTGTCGGCTGCGACGCACCAGTTCTTCCTTCCAGTACGCGTCCACGTCTTCCTCGGCACCCTCGTCGAGGCTTTGGATAAGGCGTAGCGCGAGATCGGCGCGTTCCTTGCGAGGAAGCGTCAAAAGTTCGTGTCTAAGCTCTGCGAGCGGTCGTGCCATAAATTCAGGTTACTCCAGTCCCGGGCATTTTTGTAGGCTCGGCGCCGCCGTGCGGATTTCACGGCCCTAGCAGGTTGTTGAAAAACTCGTTTTTCAACAACCTGCGGTGCGGTATAGGGGCGTACCGCCATTCATCAAACATTTGCGTGTTTGATGAATGCAGAAAAGCCACCTGTATTATATAGGGCCACACTTTTTTGCTTTTCGAGTTGAAAAAGGCCAGGATGGTCTTTTTCAACAATCTGTTAGCATTGGCAAATACCGGAGGAACCCATGACACGTACAGCAACGCTAAATCTGAAACACAACCTCGTCATCGGCGCGGCCTTGGCGGCGCTCATGGTGGCGACGCGCTTCCACCACTTCGGTTCCGCTCTCTATCTACCGGATGCATCGCTCGCGGTGTTTTTCCTCGCCGGTTTTTATTTGCGCAGCGCCTGGGCCTTGCCGTTATTGTTGGTGGAGGCGGCCGCTATCGATTACCTGGCGGTGACCGTCGGCGGCGTCAGCGATTGGTGTATCACCCCGGCCTATGTCTTTCTGCTGCCGACCTACGCGAGTATGTGGCTCGGTGGCCACTGGTATGCACGCCTTTACCAACCAGTTTGGCACACGCTATTTAGGCTCGGTGGAGTCTTGTTGCTGGCCACGAGCGCAGCGTTTCTGATCTCGAACGGCGGGTTTTATTTATTCTCCGGCCGATTCGAGGAGATGGACTGGCTTGAATACGGCACGCATATCGCGCGCTATTTACCGCTGTATCTCGGTGGCGCATTTGCCTACGTGGCGCTCGCCGCCGGTCTGCATGCGCTCTTTGTCGGTCTCGACCTGTATCGAGATCGTCCTCCCATCGAGCCGCCGAAGCCATCGGGCTAGGAACAAGCTTCCACCGAATCGGGTATAACCGGTGTCAAGCGCGCACAGCGAAACGTCGCCCCTGCCGTCAGTGGCGAGGCTGCCCGAACGCATCGTGTGTCTCACGGATGAAACCACCGAGACCCTTTATCTCTTGGGCGAGCAGCGGCGTATAGTCGGCATCTCCGGGTTCACGGTGCGTCCGCCACAGGCGCGCAAGGAAAAACCCAAGGTGTCGGCGTTTGCCTCGGCCAAGCTCGACAAGATCTTGGCGCTGGAACCGGACCTGGTGCTGGGTTTTTCCGATTTGCAGGCGGACATCGCGGCGCAGCTCATTCGG
>JANONV010000121.1:0-2031 GCA_031421015.1 Gallionella sp.
CCTGTGCTTCCCTATCGCCGATTTGTACCACAACAGGCTATTACCGGACGCTGTGTTGGAAAACGCGGCTTGATACCATGACTCGAACCCCCGCTTCAAAATCAAAAGATCCTGATTGACAGAAAGTCCTACAAGCCTTGCTGCGCGCTTCGGAAAAGGCACGCTTGTTGGCCGAACAGACCGGCACACCGTTTATCGTTCGTCAGCTTGCCAAACCTTCCGTTACCGCGGGCAAGCGCAAGTAGTTCGTCAGCGATCCGATTATAGGGGTCAGCGTTATTTTCATCAGCAGTCTTTCTGATCTCTTCGTTCGTCAGCCCGATCAGCGTTCCCATGAAGTCGATAAACAGCGTGCGTCCATCCGGCGTCCTGTAAGTAACAATGGCGGTGTTTGGCGTATGGTCGCCCGGCTTCGGAATGTTAAGTGTTCCTTGCAGTTCCGTTGCAAAGATACGGGCATCATGCTTTGTGGCCAGGACGTCGGCGTCCTGCGTGAGATACGGTGTGTTACTTTTTGGTACCGGGATTTTAAAAAAATCGACCCAGAATGTCAGGGATTGTCCCCCAACCAGGATGGCTGGCTGAGTTGCTTTCTGGAGCGCGTGAAAGAATTTTGGAAGGTCGCTCGGCTGGAACTAATCGTAACCAGCGACCACGATTCAACCCGGCATGCGAACGATGCGAAATTCGTCAGGATTAACCTCTGGAATGAGCTTGGCCCGAGATACCGCTTTTACAACTGACAGGTGGCTGGCCGCCTTGCTAAAAGCGGCTTGGCGAGATGATTTGCTATATGAAGGTTTCGACACGACAACTTTTGCAAGACGAGGGCGCGCCTTCGCGGGTTTCGCTTTATTCACAACGGCATTGGCATTGGCCTTTTTCATATGGGCATCCTAGCACGTTAAGACTTAATCATTCAAGGAAACCTCCGGGACAGAGCCAAATTGATTCTTCATACGGCGGATGGCGAACTAAGTGGGCATTCGAAATGCTTTACGGCTACAGGGCGCTTTGATGTTGCACGAACCAGTCAGCCGCGCTGCGCGCCGCTTGTTGCAAGGTACCAGGTTCCTCAAACAAATGTGTCGCGCCGGGTATCAGCGTGAGTTTCTTCTCGCAGTTCAACAGCGCATCCGCCTGCTGGTTCAATTCGATCACTTCGTAGTCCGCGCAGATGACGATCAGCAATGTCGGCGCAATTGTTATTGCACCAAAGGTAGGCAATTCTCTAAGCTCCTGCAAGCTTGAGTTGCGACACCGCCAAATGAAAACATCCGGTGCAATGCGCTTCGCTTAGTGCGGTAGGGTGGATAAAGTGCCAACCCTCACCCCAACCCTCTCCCGGAGGGAGAGGGAGCGATTGCCCTTTCCCCCCCCGGGGGAAAGTTGGATAGGGGGCTGCACGTATCCACCAACCTGAACGGTGGATGCGGCACGATGCGCCTTTATCCACCCTACGAAACTCACTGCTGAGTTTGTGTCGGGTTACGGTCTGCGACCTAACCCGACCTACGGTCTTATTCAGAACTTTTACAGGTGTTGCGCGAACCAGTCAGCCGCGCTGCGCGCCGCCTGTTGCAGTGTGCCGGGCTCTTCAAACAGATGTGTTGCGCCGGGTATCAGGATGAGTTTCTTCTCGCAGTTCAGCAGTGCATCCGCCTGCCGGTTCAGCACGATCACTTCATAGTCCGCGCTGCCGACGATGAGCAGGGTCGGCGCAGTCACACGGCGCAGCGCATCTGCTCCGGCGAGGTCGGGGCGTCCGCCGCGCGATACCACTGCCGCGATCTTGTTTCCCATTTTTGCCGCCGCTTGCAACGCTGCGGCTGCGCCGGTGCTGGCGCCGAAATAGCCGATACTCAAGTCTTTGGTCTTCGGGTTGCTTTGCAGCCATTCGGTCGCCGCGACCAGGCGTGTTGTGAGCAGCGCGATGTCGAAGCGCGTTTCGTAATCCTGATCCTCTATACTTGTCAGCAGGTCGAACAGCAGCGTGGCTATGCCGCGTTGTTGCAGCACTTCGGCGACATA
>JANONV010000122.1:0-2459 GCA_031421015.1 Gallionella sp.
CGAGACGCCCGCGCTCCCACAGGAGAAAATCGTGATTCACGAACTGAGCGGAGACATTTTGTATAGCGGTGCGAAAGCCATCGCGCAGGGTGTTGCGCCCAACGATGATTTTCTGCATGGCATGGCCTTGCAACTGCGCGAACGTATGCCGGCCATGTACAAGGACTTCCGCCATTTCTGCAAGATCAAGCATCCCAAGTCCGGTGGCTTGTGGACATGGATGAGCGCCGATGGCCGTTACATCGTCAATCTGTTCACCCATGCAGCCGCTTACGGTCACGGCAGCAAGCCCGGACAAGCTACGCTCAGCCATGTGAATCATGCGCTGCATGCGCTGCGCGCCTTTGTGAAAAAGGAAAAGGTCGGCAGCGTTGCCTTGCCGCGCCTGGCCTGCGGCCTGACCGGTCTGGAATGGAATGAAGTAAAACCGCTGGTCGATAAACAACTCGGCGATCTCGGCATCCCGGTGTATATATATGTCACTTACCAAAAGGGCGTAAAAGCCAGCGAACCCACTGAAAGGAAGAAATAGCATGTCGCAATTCGATAACGCCCAATTCGATAACGCCCAATTTGTTAACGTAAGCGTAGTAAAAAAAGGCAACGTATTTTTTGACGGAAAATGCGTTTCGCACTCGGTATTCTTTCCCGATGGCACGCGCAAGACCGTCGGCGTGATTCTGCCCAGCACGCTGACCTTCAATGTCAGCACGCCGGAACTGATGGAAATCACCTCTGGCACTTGCCGCGTGAAGATCGGCGACGAACCAGAATTCAAGACCTATGCTGCGGGTAGCCAGTTCTCGGTAGCCGCCAATAGCCGCTTCGTGATCGAAGCGCAGGAAGTGGTGAATTACGTTTGTAGTTTTGGTTCCGACTAACCTGAAGGTTAGTCTACGCCGCAACAAACCGCTTTGCGGTGTGTTGTGGTTAAACCCGAACCCCTCCCGGCCTCCCCAACCCCCCACCCCCCTTGTCAGGGGGAGCAACAGGGGAGGAGTTGGCAGCAACAGATGGGAAATGATCGCTCCTCCCCTGACAAGGGGAGGCCGGGAGGGGTTTAAGCGTATCAAATTTATTTAAGTTACAGGAGCAGCCATGCCAACCTTCGACATCGTTTCAGAAGTAGACAAGACCGAAGTCAAAAATGCCATCGAACAGACCAACAAAGAAGTCAGCACTCGCTTCGACTTCAAGGGTTCGGATGCGCGCGTGGAACAAGCCGAACTCAAGCTCACCGTGTGGGCAGACAACGAATTCCAGCTCAATCAGGTGCAGGACATCCTGAATGCCAAGCTGACCAAGCGCGGCGTGGACATCAAGTGTCTGGAAATCAGCGACAAGATCGAAAAAGTCAGCGGCAACAAGGTAAAGCGCGGTTGCGAAGTGAAGGTCGGCGTGGAGATCGAACTGGCGAAAAAGATCGTCAAGCACATCAAGGACAGCAAGCTAAAAGTACAGGCCAGCATTCAGGGCGACGCCGTGCGCATCTCCGGGAAAAATCGCGACGACCTGCAAGACACCATCGCATTCATCAAGAAAACCATCACCGACTTCCCGTTGCAGTATCAGAACTTCCGCGACTAAAAGCCGGCCATGCCAAAAGTTCTCGTTCCCCTCGCCCAAGGTTGCGAAGAAATCGAAGCCGTCACGGTCATTGACATCCTGCGCCGCGCCGGGATAGCAGTGGTCAGCGCGGGTCTGGACGACCTGCCGGTGCTGGCCAGCCGTGGCGTATTGCTATTACCGGACACCACACTGGATACCGCGCTGCATGACGATTTCGATATGATCGTTCTGCTCGGCGGACAGCCCGGCGCCAACAACCTCAAGGCGGACAAACGCATCATCGCCTTGCTGCAACAAATGGCGCGACAGGGGAAATATATTGCCGCGATTTGCGCCGCACCCTCGGTGCTGGCCAGCGCCGGACTGCTAGACGGCAAACAAGCCACCAGCTTCCCCGGTGCGCTAGACCCGTTCCCCGCCGTGAAACAGCACCATGCCGGGATCATCGAGGATGGGCGGTTCATCACCTCGCGCGGCCCGGGCACAGCAATGGATTTCGCGCTGACCCTGGTGGAACGACTGGTCGGAAAAGCTAAACGCCAGGAAGTCGAATCCGGTTTGCAGCGTTAAGCTGTGGATTCTAATTCCAAGAGCAGCACACTTCGCTCAGACGCGATTTGTCCAGACAAGATTTGTTCAGACGAAACTCAGCCAGACGCGAATTGAGTTTGCCTTCAGTTCTTCGCCCGTTCAGAATGCCGTTGAACAGACACCTCGTCACCGGTGTAAGGAAAGCGCACATGGCCGTAGCGAATCAGAAACACCGCCACGGTCAACAATAAAATTGAGGCGGTCGTGGCCAGCATGCGCCAGTCCTCCATGGATTTCATATCCAAAATCAGGTAGCGTGCCAGCGCAATCATGGCGATGTAAAGCGGGAAGCGCACCGG
>JANONV010000123.1:0-6071 GCA_031421015.1 Gallionella sp.
TGCAGGCCGAAGCCGACACGCGCCGCACCCCGCAAGATATTTTGAAAATATCAGTGCGCAACAACAAGGGTGGCATGGTGCCGTTATCGGAATTGGCCACGGCGAAATGGGTAGTCGGCTCGCCCAAACTGGATCGCTACACTGGTTTACCTGCCATGAAAATTTCTGGCGGCCCGGCACCCGGACGCAGCAGCGGCGAAGCGGCAGAGGCGATGGAGCAGATCGCCAGCCAACTGCCGCCGGGTTTTGGCTTTGAATGGTCGGGCACTTCGTTCGAAGAGCGGCAATCCGGCGCGCAAGCCCCGCTGTTGTTCGCCATCTCCTTGATCGTGGTTTTCTTGTGTCTGGCCGCGCTGTATGAAAGCTGGGCGATTCCGTTTGCGGTGTTGCTGGTCGTGCCGCTGGGCGTGTTCGGGGCGGTGCTGGCTGTCACCTTGCGCGATCTGCCCAACGATTTGTATTTCAAGGTCGGCCTGATCGCCATCATCGGCCTGTCATCCAAAAACGCGATTCTGATTATTGAATTCGCGCGCAAGCTGCAAGACGACGGCATGAGTCTGATAGATGCCACGCTTGAAGCCTGCCGTTTGCGTTTTCGTCCGATCCTGATGACTTCGATCGCTTTCATTGCCGGCGTATTTCCGCTGGCCATTTCCACCGGCGCGGGCGCGCAAAGCCGTCACGCCATCGGCACCGGCGTGATGGGCGGCATGATCGCAGCGACGCTGCTGGCGGTGTTTTTGGTGCCGGTGTTCTTCGTGGTAGTGCGGCGGATATTTCCGGGACATGCGCGCGGCCATAAGGAGAGTGCGCATGATTAAAAAATTCGCGCCAAGGATTCCCTGCGGCAATCCGTGTAATTATTCAGGAAAAAATGCCGTTGTAGGAGCCCGATTCACCCGCAGGGTGAATCGGGCTCCCACAATGAACTTATGTGCGCCATCCCTGATTATTTTGGCCGCTGTGCTGGGCGGTTGTTCATTGATGCCGGACTACGAGCGGCCCGGCGCGCCTGTTCCCGCCGCATGGCCTGACGGTGTGAAATTAAAAGCCACAACCGAGCTTGCGGTTACCGATTGGCACAATTACTTCCCCGATCCGCGCTTGCAGGCGTTGATTGCCGCAGCGCTGGAGAACAATCGCGATTTGCGCATCGCTACCGCGCGCATCGCTGAAACCCGCGCACAATATGGCATACAGCGGGCAGATCGGTTGCCCAATGTCAATCTGACCGGCACGCGCACTGCCTCGCTGATGCCGGCCAGCGCGTCCATCACCGGCAACGCCGTGCAAGCGTTACGCTATGACGTGGCCGTGACTCTGGTGTCGTTTGAACTGGATTTCTGGGGGCGGGTCAGCAGCCTGAATGCGTTTGCCAAGGCCAGCTATCTTTCCACCGAGGCCGCGCAACGCGCGTTTCGTCTGTCGCTGATCGCCGATGTGGCAAACGCCTATCTGTCATTGCTGGAAATGCACGAACGCACCGAACTGACCGCCGCCACTGTCAGGGCGCGCGCAGAAACCAAACAGCTACTGTCGCGACGTCGTGAACTGGGCGTGTCCAGCGAGGTAGATTTTTTGCAGGCTGAGGGCGCATACCAGGCTGCGCTGGCGGAGCTGTTAAGTCTGCAACGGCAGCAAACCGCCGCAGAAAATCTGCTCAACTTGTTGCTGGGGCAGTCGATGTCGGAAATTAAAGATTTGCCAGCCGGGCGTAAGCTCGCCGATCAGGGCATCACCCCAGCGCTGATCGCCGGAATGCCAGCCGAAGTGTTATTGCATCGTCCCGATGTGTTAGCCGCCGAGCAACGGTTGATTGCCGCGAATGCCAATATCGGTGCGGCCCGCGCGGCATTTCTGCCGCGCATCTCGCTGACTGGCAGCGCGGGCACCGCCAGCCGCACCTTGACCGGATTATTTGATGCGGGCAGCGGGGCGTGGAGTTTTCAACCGGCGCTTGTCATGCCGCTGTTTGATGCCGGGCGTACCTCCGCAAACGTGGATATCGCCGAGGCGCGCAAAGTGATCGCCGTCGCAGAGTATGAAAAAGCCATCCAGCAAGCGTTCCGCGAAGTGGTTGATCTGTTGAGCGCGAGCGACAAACTTACCGAACAGTTTGCCGCGCAAGCAGCCAATTCCCGAGCGCAAAAAGAGCGCTTGCGTCTGATCGAGGCGCGCTTTAAAGCGGGCATCGTCAGCCACCTCGAAGTGCTGGATGCACAGCGTGAAGCCTACGCCGCCGAGCAAGGCGAGACACAAGTGCGGCGCGCGTGGCTTACCGTGGCCACGCAACTCTACAAGGCGTTGGCGGGAGAAAGCAACGATGCTGCTGGAAATTAGTAGGGGCGCGATTCATCGCGCCCTTCTTTATGATGCATGAATAGATCAGGGCGCGATGCACCCGTAAGGAGTACGCTGTGGGGTACCCGGTAGCCAAGCTGCAACCCCTACGCAGAATCGCGCCCCCTACGGGACACAGAATGATAGTTGCAGCAGAAATCAAAACCGCCAGCGTACAGACCCGCGCACGTTTATTGGCTGCGGCGCGCGAGGTGTTTTCCCAACGCGGTTTTCAGGGCGCGACAGTACGCGAGATCTGCCGCCGCGCCGAGGCGAATGTGGCGGCGGTGAACTACCACTTCGGCAGCAAGGATGGGCTGCTTGCAGAAGCGCTGAATTTTGCCCCGCTTGCCGCGCTGCAACAGGCCAATGTCAAGGCTGATGTATGCCCCAGGGTACGGCTGCGGCTGTTTATTCGCGATTTCATGTTGATGTTGCTGGATGAAAAACATCCCTCCTCGCAATGTCGGATCATGGCGCGCGAGTTGGCCGATCCCACACCCGCACTCGACCAAATCGTGTTCGAAGCGATCGCCCCCCTGCACCAATTTTTGGGCGAGCTGGTAGGTGAAATTGTCGGTGAAAAAGTTAAAGCAGCCGAGCTGCGCCGATATGTTTATAGCATCATTGGCCAGTGTCTGTTCTACCGCCACTCGCAACCGGTGTTGCAACGCCTGCACCCCAAGTTGCGCTACGATGACAAAGAGATCGAAGCAATCGCGGAGCATATAGCGGATTTTTCTCTCGCCGGGATGAAGCCGGGAGCGAAATAGCGGGTTAGTACGCTGTAACATCTTAAAGCCAACCCCCTCAGCCCCCCTTGTCAGGGGGGAAGCTTAGCTCCTCCCCTGATAAGGGGAGGCCGGGAGGGGTTGCTTTGTGGATTATAATCTTCCCCATTCACTCAGCCGGAATTCATGATGCAACAACTGATCCTTACCCGCCCCGACGACTGGCATCTGCATTTGCGCGATGGCGTGCTGATGCAGTCGGTCGTATTGGACAGCGCGCGGCAATTTGCCCGCGCCATCGTGATGCCCAATCTCAGGCTGCCGGTTACAACAACCGATCTGGCTCAGGCCTATCGTGCGCGCATTCTTGCCGCGTTGCCTGCGGGCGCCAAGTTCGAGCCGCTGATGACGCTGTATCTCACCGACAACACCACCGCAAAGGAGATTCAGCGCGCCAAACAAAGCGGGGTGATTCATGCCGTCAAGTTTTATCCGGCGGGAGCGACCACCAATTCCGATGCGGGTGTGACTGACATCCGCAAGGCCTATCCCGCACTGGAAGAAATGCAGCGCTGCGGTATGCCGCTGCTGGTGCATGGCGAGGTGACCGACAGCAATGTGGACGTGTTCGACCGCGAGGCGGTATTCATCGAGCGGGTGATGATCCCGTTGCTGCGCGACATGCCGCAACTGCGCGTGGTGTTCGAGCACATCACCACCCAGGATGCCGTGCAGTTCGTGCTGGGCGCGCCGGATCGTATCGCCGCGACCATTACCGCGCATCATTTGCTATACAGCCGCAATGCCATGTTCAAGGGCGGGATGCGCCCGCATTATTACTGCCTGCCGGTATTGAAGCGCGAAGCGCATCGCGAGTCTTTGGGCAAAGCGGCAGCGAGCGGCAACCCCAAATTTTTTCTCGGCACCGACAGCGCGCCGCATGAGAAGCACTTGAAGGAGTCGGCTTGCGGCTGTGCCGGAATCTACACCGCGCACACCGCTATCGAGTTGTATGCCGAAGCGTTCGAGCAGTTAGGGGCGCTGGACAAGCTGGAAGGCTTCGCCAGTTTTTACGGCGCTGATTTTTACCGCCTGCCGCGCAACACCGACAAGATCACGTTGCGCAAGGAAAGCTGGCAAGTACCGGATAGCCTGGCGTTCGGCGAGCATCGCCTGGTTCCGCTCAGAGCGGGGGAGACGGTGAGGTGGAAGCTGGTTGGGTAGGGCGGGCTGCACCCGCAAGGGGTAGGCCGTGGTTGTAAAGCCGCTAAAGCGGCAACATCCACGCACTGCCCGCCGGATCAAGTTGTCGGGCAAAGCCCGACCTGTGCAAAATCCAATAGCCAGCTGAGGCGCTGGTCTATTTCTTCTTCATCGCCGCTTCAATCTGCCGGCACAGCGTCTTCAGGATCTTGATGCGCGCAAAGTTCTTGTCGTTGGCTTCCACCAGTGTCCACGGCGCGATCTCGGTGCTGGTGCGGTCCACCATGTCGCACACGGCAGATGCATACTCGTTCCATTTCTTGCGGTTGCGCCAGTCCTCCTCGGTGATCTTGAAGCGTTTGAAACCGGTCTTCTCGCGTTCCTTAAAACGCAGCAACTGCTCGTCTTTGGTGATGGTCAGCCAGAATTTCACCAGCACGGTGTTGTTGTTGACCAGTTGTTCCTCGAAGTCGTTGAGTTCGCTGTAGGCGCGCATCCAGTCCGCTTCGGAACAGAATTTCTCCACACGCTCGACCAATACCCGCCCGTACCATGAACGGTCGAAAATCGTCACGCGTCCGGTGCGCGGGATGTGCCGCCAGAAGCGCCACAAATAGGGCTGGGCGCGCTCTTCTTCGGTGGGTGCGGCAACCGGGATAATGCGGTAGTGACGGGCATCCAGTGCGCCTGTGATGCGGCGTATCGCGCCGCCTTTGCCGGCTGCATCCGAGCCCTCGAACAGGGCGATGACGGACATGTTGCGGAAGCGCTCGTCGCGCGTGAGCAGGTTGAGTTTGCCCTGGTATTTTTCCAGTTCGCTGTCGAATTTTTTCTTGGCGATTTTCTGCGTCATGTCCAGTTTATCGAACACGTTCAAACTGTCTATCGGGGCTTGCAGCGGCGCGGAGGTGGTAGTCGCGGCCTGGACAGGATGATCCAGATGCTTGCGCAGCGCTTCCAGCAAAATCTTGCCGGCGGTCAGGCTGCGATAGCGCGGATCAGTGCCTTCGACCACCATCCACGGTGCCTCTGCCGTGCTGGTGGCGCGCAAGGCATGCTCGGAAATCTTGCGGAATTTGTCGTACAGTTTGAAGCGTTCCCAGTCCAGATCGGTGACCCGCCAACGCGTTTTTGGATCCTTTTCCAGGCTCTTGAGGCGTTTGCGCTGCGCATCTTTGGAGAGATGGAACCAAAACTTGATGATCAGCGCGCCTTCGTTGGTGAGCATTTTCTCGAAGCGGTTGATCTCAGCTATGCTCTGGTCCAGAGCGGAAGCCTTGATCTTGCCCAAGACGCGCTGCACGATGGGCGCGGTGTACCATGAGCCGAAGAATACGCCGATCTTGCCCTTGGGAGGCAGGGCGCGCCAGAACCGCCACATCGGTGGACGCTCGCGCTCTTCATCCGACTGTTCGCCCATCGCATGTGCGACTATGTGGCGCGGATCCATCCAGGCATTGAGCAGATTGACGGTCTCGCCCTTGCCCGCGCCATCCACGCCGCCGACCACAATGATGACCGGAAACTTGGCCTTCTGTGCCAGATCGAACTGCGCGTTAAGCAAGTCCTCGCGCAGCTTCGGCACTTCCGCACCGTAAGTGGCTTTATCTATCTCATTGACGCACGGCCCAGTGCACTTCTCTATGTGAAACAGAAGGCACGGGCGGCCTAGGCGTTCGTGGCTGGTGAACTTGTTGTCAGAGCAAGTACGGATGGGAAAAGTGCGTAGGAGCAGGTCGAGCGTTTCCCGAATGGCGTATGCGTGCGCAAACGGACCGAAGTATTTGGTGTTCTTGG
>JANONV010000124.1:0-8575 GCA_031421015.1 Gallionella sp.
ACCCCTACATGCCGCCGGGTAGTTTCGTCGGCATAGGCCCCAACTAACGGAGCCGGGTTCGGATTAAATTCGCGCCCCGCAGCCGGCGTAGCGAGATTCATCACTTAGGTAGCTTCGCCCTTACCCAGCTTGGGTTCCGGCGGCAATCAAGTACGGCGTACACCAAGACCACATCTTCAGCGACACGGTAATACACGGCAAAGGGGGAATCGTTTGGAGAGCAGCCGATGGTAGCCCAGCACTACGCGGTGCATTCCCGCAAAATAGGCCAACGAGTCAATGTCAGAGTAAAGCGTATCAAGAAAATATGTGCCGAGACCGTCTGCTTGTGACTCGTAGAACCGGTAACCTTCTTCGAGGTCGTCCTCCGCGACGCTGAGGAATTTTATCCTCATGAAACGTTTTTCTTTATTCTTTCCTTGGCTTCTTTCCAGCTTGATACGGTTATCTTGCCTGCATCCAGGGCTACTTCGCGATCATTGAGAACGGTTTCATGCCAGGCCGGGGACTCCAGCTTTTTTTCGTTGCCTAACATATCCGCCCAAAGCATCTCCATCAAGTCCAATTTTTGGGTGAATGAAAGCTGTGTAATGGGGAGCTCGAATCTGTTCATCATATATTTCCTTTCCTATGGCTAACGCAGCAACTTAGCTGGAACAATTATAGCAAGAGCAGAACCAAAGGTGCCGGAGTTAAATTGTTTTATGCTTCGACAGCAAGCGTAGGTAAGCCGATACGCCAGATTGCCGCCACCGACCGCCAGAACAGCCAGTTGGTGTATGCTCTGCGGCCTTGACCGAAGAGTGCATTGCACTGGTGGAGAGCGCAACGTGAATACTGCCGCAAACAACAAGCGCATCATGATCATCGCCGGACCGAACGGAGCAGGCAAAACTACCTTTGCGCGCGAGTTCCTGCCGAACGAGGCGGATTGCCGCAACTTCGTGAATGCCGACCTGATCGCCGCCGGGCTTTCCCCTTTCGCGCCTGAACTGGCCGCTTTCAAAGCCGGCCGGCTGATGTTGGAGGCGATTAGCGAACACGCCAGGCGTGGAGAGAGTTTTGCCTTCGAGACGACGCGTTCCGGTTTGACTTACGCGCAGATGATCCCGGCTTGGCAAGCCGATGGATATTCGGTGACGTTGATCTTTCTGTCTTTGCCGAATGCAGAAATGGCTTTGGCGCGGGTAGCCGGTCGTGTGGCACAAGGCGGTCACAATGTTCCTGAAGTGATCGTGCGTCGTCGCTTTGCGGCAGGCATCAGAAATTTTGACCGCTACAAGCTGCTGGTGAACGGCTGGCAACTGTACGATAATTCGGGTACGCCACCCATATTGCAGGAAGAAGGATGACCGATATGAAAGCACCCGTTTCCCATTCAAAAAACCCCGTGCTGAAAAAAGCTCCGCAAGCATTGCTGCGTGCTTCGGAAAAGGCGCGCTTGCTGGCCGAGCAGACCGGCACGCCGTTTGTCGTGCGTCAGCCCGACATGCCTGTCGGCACTACCGGCAAGCGCAAGCACGCCTAGAACCAGCGGTACCGGAGTCGAATTGTTTTTGGAAATTTAAGGGCTGGCTGAAATAGTTTCAACAGATGCGATGCATCGCGCCGCATACCGCTGAGTCTCGACCTCTACCTGCCGCCGTGCAGTTTCGTCGGCATCCGCATACACTCGCATGGCAGTAGGTTCGCTCAAATAATACTCGCCGCAGTTCTCGCAAACTTCGGCAGGCACGTCGCGAACGACTACCACCGTGTCAGCGCGTTGCAGAAAACATCCGGTGCAATGCGCGACTACCTGACGTCTTAGGACATACAGGCCTGCTTGGCCTACGCCGCCGACCGTGAACATCACCAGCTTGCGGTGAATGCTTGAAATTCCTGTTTGACGAGAACCTCGCGGCAAGCCGCGAGGTATCAAACCAGAATCCGGTCAAATCATTTCGCCGCCAGCGCTATACCGCGAACAGGTCGTCGCGGCGAAAAGTTCTACTTTTGAACTGTCTACTTGACGGGGAAGCTTACGAAAGGTGTCGGGTTAGCTTTGCATTTCAAACAGCCACCGCAACCTCGTGTTGCTGTACTACAACAACACGAGGTTGTCCCGGTGAATGATCTCAGCATCACCCCCATAACCGAGCAAAGTTTCAATCTCCTTGCTGGCATGTTGTGCGATCAGCCGTGCCTCTTCGGCGTTGTAGTTGGTCAAGCCGCGCGCGATTTCGCTGCCATCTTCACCGACGCAGGCGACCAGCGCGCCGCGTTCAAACTCTCCCACGACACGCTTGATGCCTATCGGCAGCAAGCTCTTGCCCTCGCTGCGCAATGCCGTTACTGCCCCCGCGTCCAGCACCAGTTTGCCCGCCACTTGCAGGTGATCGGCCAGCCATTGTTTGCGTGCCGCGAGGGTGAGGGTGGGGGCGGTGAGCAGCGTGCCGATGGATTCGCCTTGCAGCAGGCGCAACAGCACATCGCGTTCGTGGCCGGAGGCGATGACGGTGTGCGCGCCGCTGCGTGCCGCGCGTTTCGCCGCGAGTATTTTGGTGATCATGCCGCCGCGCCCGATGTGGCTGCCGGTGCCCCCCGCCATGTTTTCCAGTTGCGCATCGCCAGCCAGCGCTGCGCTGACCAGCGTAGCCTTGGCATCTTTGCGTGGATCGGCGGTGTACAGGCCGTCCTGGTCGGTGAGGATGATGAGCACATCGGCTTCGATCAGATTGGTGACCAGTGCGCCCAGTGTGTCGTTGTCGCCGAATTTTATTTCGTCGGTGACCACAGTGTCGTTCTCGTTGATGATGGGGATGACGCGCAAGGATAGCAGCGTGGTCAACGTGGCGCGCGCGTTCAGGTAACGCTCGCGATCAGCCAGGTCGGCGTGTGTCAGCAGCACTTGCGCGGTATGCAGATCGTGTTGGCGAAAGCAGCTTTCGTAGGCTTGCACCAGACCCATTTGGCCCACTGCGGCGGCGGCTTGCAGATCGTGTATCGAAGTTGGGCGCTTGCTCCAGCCGAGGCGTTGCATACCCTCGGCGATTGCGCCGGACGATACCAGCACGACTTCATGTCCGCTGGCGTTGAGCGCGGCGATCTGCCGCGCCCAGTTGCCGAGCGCGCCAAGATCCAGCCCCGCGCCTTGATTCGTCACCAGGCTGCTGCCTACTTTGATGACGATGCGTTTGCATTTGGTTAGTACGGTTTTCATGTGTGGAATCATTTCAAATTTTCATTCAAAACAAAAGCAGTTGTAGGGTGCGTTCTACGCACCATTATCGTTGGTGCGTAAACGCACCCTACAAAAAGTCCAGAGCTCCCCCTAGATTATATCCGCGTCGCTTTGCTGCGCGCTGGCCGCTGCAGCTTCTCGTTCCAGTTCGTTCATTGCGAGCAAATGATCCATGATCGCATAAGTCAATTCCTTGCAGCCTTCGCCGTTGATCGCCGAGATAACGAAGTAGCGGTCAAAATCTTTGAACTCTTTGAGGAAGGCGGCAACTTTTTCATCACGATCTTGCAGTAGATCAACCTTGTTCAGCAGCAACCAGCGCGGTTTTTCATAGAGGGACTGATCGTACTTCTTCAGCTCGTTGAGGATTGCGCGCGCCTCGTGTACCGGGTCAACACCCTCATACATCGGTGCGATGTCCACCAGATGCAGCAACACGCGGGTGCGCGCCAGGTGGCGCAGGAACTGGTGTCCCAGCCCGGCGCCTTCCGCTGCGCCTTCGATCAGGCCGGGAATGTCGGCGATGACGAAACTTTTTTCAGGCGATACGCGCACCACGCCGAGATTCGGATGCAGCGTGGTGAACGGATAGTCGGCGACCTTGGGGCGCGCGGCGGAAACGGCGCGGATGAATGTGGACTTGCCTGCGTTCGGCATGCCCAGCAGCCCGACATCGGCGAGCACTTTCAACTCGAGCTGCAATTCGCGCGTCTCGCCCTCGGTGCCGGGGGTGCATTGTCTTGGCGCGCGGTTGGTGCTGGATTTGAAATGGATGTTGCCCAGGCCGCCTATGCCGCCTTGTGCTAGCAATACCTTTTCGCCGTCATGAGCGAGGTCGGCGACGACTTCGCCGCTGTTGATGTCGGTGATCACAGTGCCGACCGGCATGCGCAGCATGATGTCGTCCGCGCCCTTGCCGTAGCAATCCGCGCCGCGTCCCGGTTGGCCGTTCTTGGCGCGGTGCATCCGGGCGAAGCGATAATCCACCAGCGTATTGATGTTGCGGTCCGCCACTGCGTAGACGCTGCCGCCGCGACCGCCATCGCCGCCGTCCGGGCCGCCCTTGTCGATATATTTCTCGCGGCGAAAACTGGCCGCGCCATTGCCGCCATTGCCGGCAAATACTTCGATTTTGGATTCGTCGATAAATTTCATGTGTTTAAGCCGGTCGAGCCGGTATCAAAATGTATGTCGGGCTTAACCAGCGACTTGCCGCTTGCGGCTTATTCCAATTCTATTCCAAAACGACAATAATTTTGTAGGGTGCGCTTGCGCACCATGGTGCGCAAGCGCACCCTACGTAAGCAATACACCCCACGATATTGCACTATTGATGGGGAAATGGAATTAGTCGATTGGCTATGCAAAGCTCGCCCGACATGGTGGGCTGCGCCCACCCTACGCTACTAAAAAATAAACTTCGGAAATAAAAAAGCCCTACCTTGCGATAGGGCTGATTCTGTCAAAGTAGCGCTTGCCTGAGGGGATTACTAGGCTGCGGCTACGATGGAAACAGTTCTACGCTGTTGCGCGCCTTTGATGGCGAATACCACTTTGCCGGTGATCTTGGCAAACAGGGTGTGATCCTTGCCCATGCCGACGTTGTCGCCGGGATGGAATTCGGTGCCACGCTGGCGCACGATGATGCTGCCCGCGCTGATCAGTTCGCCGCCGTAGCTCTTCACGCCCAGTCGTTTTGAGTGTGAGTCGCGTCCGTTACTGGTACTGCCGCCGCCTTTTTTTGATGCCATGCTGGTTGCTCCTTACCGAATTATGCCCAGATTTATATCTATGCCCGGATTTATATCTATGCCCGGATTTATATCTATGCTGAGATGCCGTCGATGCGGATCTCGGTGTAGTTTTGACGATGACCTTGATTCTTCTGGTAGTGCTTGCGGCGGCGCATCTTGAAAATGCGTACCTTGTCGCCGCGACCGTGCGACACGATGGTCGCTTTCACGGAGGCGCCGGTCAGCAAAGGCTTGCCCACCGACAGCTTGTCGCCGTCGGCGACCATCAGCACTTCGTCCAGCACAACGGCACTGCCCACGTCACCGGGGAGGATTTCGACTTTTAAAGTTTCACCGGAAGCGACGCGATATTGCTTACCACCGGTTTTAATGACTGCGTACATAACTACCTCGATAACTATTGTGATTTTTGGGCGGTTTTTGCGAAGGCGCGGATTATACCTAAATATCCGCAGCCGTCAAAACCCTTTTTTCGGGCGCATAAAGGCCACATCGCTCCGGATCAGGAGATGTCCTTCTTGATCTGCTCGAATTGATCCTTGCTGATCTCCCCCTTCGCATAGCGCTTTTTCAGTACCTCCAACGGGGATTCGGAATTATCTCCGGAAGATTTGCTGGAACCCCCTCTTTGCCAGAGATACAGCGGGATCAGGATCAGTGCGATGAAAAAAAGGAGCGGGGGGAAGATCATCCACATTCCACCCCACGTATGATCTGAATAGGAATACATTTTTTCTCCTCGTTAAGTGTGGAAAAATCGGATGCTACAGGATCAGTATAGACCCTTTTATGCCGGATTCAATCCGGGGTGGGTTTCCTCGCCAAACATCCAAAGCAGCAGCCCGGACAGGAACATCGAGATCGCGACAAACCAGAACGCCGCTTCCACCGAACCGCTGAAATGGGCGGCGATGCCCAGCCCCAGCGCACCGATACCGTAGCCCAGGTCGCGCCAGAAACGGTAGATGCCGATGGCCGAACCGCGCCAGTCGGGATGGGAAATATCCGCCACCGCTGCGCTCAGGTTCGGATAAAGTAAAGCCATGCCGAAACCGGTGATGGCGGCAGACAGCGACCACCAGGCCACACCCTCGCCCCACAGCATCATCGCGACACCCGTGCCGCAAATCCACATGCCCCAGACGTTGGGCTTGTGGCGGCCGATATGGTCGGACAGTTTGCCGGTGAAGAACTGCGAGCCGCCCCAGACGAGTCCATAGATGCCGACGATCCAGCCGATACTATGTAAGCTCACGCCGCGCTGGTAGAGGAACACCGGATAGAACACCCAGACCAGCGCATCGACGAATTTCTCCACCAGCCCCGCCTGGCAGATCGCAGCCATACGCTTGTCGCGCCAGGACATCAGCGAAAATATCTCCCAGGTTGTCGGGTGAGCGCCGATGTTGGCCGGATAGCGCGGCAGCAGGTCTGTGGCCAACATACCTGTGGATAGTTCGGCCTGGTGTTTCGCCGCCTCGCTTCTTGCCCAAGGCAGCGTATCCTTCACCCATAACAGAGTAAGCAACAGAGCCAGTAATATTGTAGTCAGGCCGAACGCCAGCAGCCCGGTGCGTGCGCCCAACGCCGTCGCCAGATAGGCGGTGATGATGCCGGCCAGCGCCAGCCCGACATAGCCGGAGAATTCGTTCAAGCCTATGGTCAGCCCGCGCTGGTCGCGGCAGGTGATGTCGAGTTTCGAGGTCTGCGTCATCGACCAGGTCAGTCCCTGGTTGATGCCGAGCAACACGGTAGCGGCAACGATCCAGTTCCACGACGGCGCGAAATAAACCAGCAGCGGGATCGGGATCGCCACCAGCCAGCCCAGCAGCAGCACCTTCTTCCGGCCGATGCGTTCCGATAATCGGCCAGCCACAAAATTGAGCGTGCCTTTGACGAAGCCGAACGCCACGACGAAGGCGGTGAGCAGCATGAAGGAATTTTTCGGCACGCCGAATTCCGACTCGGCCAGCGCCGGTACCACGGTGCGCATCATGCCGATGGTGAAGCCCACCAGCAGGACTTGCAGCAACTGGTGCAGGAACTGGTCGAGGTTGGCACGGATGCCGTGAACCAAAATGCCGTGGGTGAGGTTGTCGTGTGATTCCATAAATCCAGATAATCCATTTGACCGTTTGTTCATTGTAGGAGCACGATTCATCGGGCGATTAACCGTGAAATGCGCCCGATGAATCGGGCTCCTACAACGGCATTTTCCTATAATGGATTATTTGCGAGAAAACCATCTGTTAGCCCGCAAGGTTCGCCGCGACGATCTTGTCCATCCCGGCTGGACGGGGCGGAATTTCACTGATCAAAGTTTCGACGAAGTCGTGTTTGCCCATCAGCAGTACCGGATTCCAGCGCTTCTCAAAGCCGATGGTGGAGGACGGCTTGCCCGATAATCCCGCGCCGCAGACGCTGCCCGCCTGATGGCCGGGGAAAATTTCTACTTCATTGGACAGGGACAACAGTTTGTTTTGGATGCTGTCGTATAGCACGGCAGCCATCTCGCGCTCTTTTCCTGCGAGATCAGGACGCCCGGCCGCGCCGACGAACAGGGTGTCGCCGGTGATCACGAACCATGGTGCCTCGGTGCGGCGCTTGTCGGATACCAGCAGGCAAATACTGTCATACGTATGCCCCGGCGTGTGCAGCACCTTGACCTCGACGTTTCCGATGTCGAGCAACTGTCCATCGCGCATGGGTTCGAACTCGAACTTGACGATACCCTTGTCCGACTCATGCAGACAGTATGGCGCACCAACCATCTGGGCGAGTTTCCTGCCACCCGAGTGGTGATCGGCATGGACGTGGGTATCGATGACATAGTTAATGGGAACTCCCGCTTTTTTGGCTTCTTCGATGAACCATGCCTCGTCACCCGCGACCACATCCACCGCCACGCCCTTGCCTTTGCCGCCACAGCCAAAGAAATATGAAAGCGTGGATTCCTTGGTTGCCAGTTGCTTGAAAAACATAGCTGCCCCTTAAAAAACCAAAACTTTGTCTGCCCATCCAGTCCAGCCGACCAAGCGCAGACCGTTATAGGTGCGCTCGCTACCGTAGGGAGCATCGTTGAGAATGAATAAAATTTTCATGGCAACCTCGCGTGTTGATAACAATCTAATAATAGCTAGATTGATTAAGCCACAAGTTGCAATAACAGTCAATATATACAACACTGTCATTGTTGCGCTAGAGTACGCTCTCTTATCTTTTGGATTGTTAACATGAACAATGCTCGAAAAATAAAAGACCTGCTGTATGAACAGGTTTCACGAATCGGCAAGGTATTCTCCAGCCCGAAGCGGCTGGAGTTGATCGAGTTGCTATGCCAGGGTGAAAAAACGGTGGAGGCGCTGGCGCGAGAGGCATCCATCAGCATGAAACTGGCCAGCGCCCATCTGCGCGAGTTGCGGTTTGCGCAACTGGTGGAAACCGAGCGGCGCGGCAAAAATATTTTTTATCGTCTCGCCGACAAGGCAGTGGCCGATTTATGGGTGGCTGTTCATTCCCTGGCCGAAGAGCGTTTGGTTGAGCTGCAAATGGCATTGCAGAAAATCGCTACGCAACCGGACGAGCTGGTACCCAGTGA
>JANONV010000125.1:0-2444 GCA_031421015.1 Gallionella sp.
AAAAAATTTTTTGCTTACATATCATATATATGCGGCGCGGCAAAACGAAGTTTCAGAGCAGGGTAATCTTTAGGTTAGCCGGAACTAAAATTTTTTTCCGCGCCTTGCATTTGGGCGAACTCTGAATTTTTAGAGATGCCCTAAGCCGGACAAGCCGGAACCAAAAAGGTAGGGTGGATAAAGCGCGTAGCGCGTATCCACCAATCCGCCGAGGCAATCCATTTGGTGGAAACGCTACGCTTTTTCCACCCTACATTAGCCTGATTTAGATTCACCTGAAAAGCCGCGCCAGTGCTTGATTTGCGATATATTCTTGTCATATTTTGAGATCATTTGACTGGTAAGTGACTAAAGAGAACCTTGTGCCAGAGAACTCAAGCCGAGCAAGCCGGAACTGATTACGCCCGACATGGGGCGCAGCACTCCCTACCGTTTCTAAAACGGAACGTCTCCGGCTACGCGCCACGTGACATAGATCGCGCCACCGGCGAAGGCGAATGTCAGCAGCGCGAGCAGCAGGCTTTGTATCCGGACTGACAGGTTGGGCAGCGGCGCCAGCCGGGCAACAAGCGGAATGCACGCCAGGATAGCCAGCGCATACCAGGGAAGTCGCGCACTGAGCACGGCCACGCAGCCGATCAGTCCGGCGATTATCGCGATGGGCAGGGTAAGCACGCGTCCGGTAGTGAGCGCTCGGTTGCCGATCATCTGGATCAACAATAGCGCGGCTGCGGCCGATCCGAGCGCCAGGCCGAATTGACCGAGCAAGGCCGATGCGCCGACCAGGGCTGCGCCGCCGCTGCCGATGCCTAGCGCGGTGGCGGCGCTGGCGGCGCGCGGCGATTCATTTTCAAGTTTGTCCATGCCCCAGACCAGAATCGCGACATAAGCCGCGCAACCCGCGCCCCACAGTAATACTACCTGTGGCATCTGTTGCTGGAGAACGCGCTGCACCGTCCAAATGGCGGCTGCGCCGCCGAGCACGGGAAGCAGCATGGCGAGCCAGCGCGATTGCAATAAACCGGGCAGCAGGCCGAGCAATGCGCTGATCAAGCCCAACAGAACGATTTTTCGCGAGGCGGTGAGCGGCTCGATAGCGAAGTCGCTGGCCAGGTAAACAGTGGCGGCAAATCCGGCGATGAGGGACAAGCCGCTCAATCCGATGCGCCGGAATAGCCCGGCCGTAACGAGTGCGACCAGGAAAGGCGCCAGGCCGGCTTGTACGGCGGGATGATTGAGCAGTTCCTGCAACTTTTGCTCCGCTAGGCTATCGTATGCAGGCGAGTTTACCACCGTCGAAGCAACTCTTGAAATCTGGCGTCTTGAAATCTGGCGCCTTGAAATCTGGCGATGGCGCCCCAACGTCGCAACCAGCGCGGCGACGGTAGCGGTAAACCGGGCAGCATAATTTTTCGATAACGGAGATGAAAGAATGAAACGAATTTTCCTGTTCCTTATGACCAACCTGGCAGTGGTGGCCGTGATTAGCGTCACTTTGCGGATACTCGGCGTGGATCGCTGGGTGAATGAATCCGGCACGATTAATTTCACCGCGCTGCTGGTGTTGTCCGCCGTGATCGGTTTCGCCGGTTCGCTGATTTCTCTCGCCATGTCCAAGTGGTCGGCCAAGCGCATGGTCGGCGCACGGGTCATCGAAAACCCGATCGATCCCACCGAACGCTGGCTGGTGGACACGGTGCGCAAACAAGCGCAAGCCGCCGGTATCGGGATGCCGGAAGTGGCGATTTACGACGCGCCCGATGTGAACGCGTTTGCCACCGGATGGAATCGCAACGACGCGCTGGTGGCGGTGAGCAGCGGCCTGCTGCACAACATGAGCCGGGACGAAGCGGAGGCGGTGCTGGCGCATGAAGTCAGCCACGTCGCCAATGGCGATATGGTGACCTTGGCCTTGATTCAAGGCGTGGTGAATACCTTCGTGATATTTTTTGCCAAGCTGTTCGGCTTTTTCGTGGATCGCGTGTTGCTCAAAAATGATGGCCGTAACGGTCGTGGCATCGGCGCATTTGTCGCGGAAATGGTGGCGCAAGTGGTGTTGGGTGTGCTGGCCAGCATCATCGTGATGTGGTTTTCACGCCAGCGCGAATTCCGCGCCGATGCGGGTGGCGCTGCCTTGGCTGGACGGGAAAAAATGATCGCCGCGCTGGAGCGTCTGAAAATGAACCACGAACAGGCCATGCTGCCGGAAAAAATCGCGGCGTTCGGCATCTCCGGCGGCAAGAGTTTTGCGAAAATATTCATGACCCATCCGCCGCTGGATGAGCGTATCGCCGCGCAGCCCAGCGGGAATTGATTGTTTCTGCAATGACCCGGAATGTAGGGGCGCTATAAATCGCGCCCCTACTCTTCTTCGTCGTATTGTATACGCGGCGGGTTGCCGTCGTACACCTGGTTTTTCCGATATTGCAAGTAGGAGTCGCGGA
>JANONV010000126.1:0-1871 GCA_031421015.1 Gallionella sp.
AAAAATTCAAGTAACCCCGGCATGGCCTGCTTATTGCTCACATTGCATTACAGGGAAAATACTTTGGAGCCAAAGTGAAGCGTATCCTCATTATTGACGATGTAAAAGATCGCGCTGCGTGGCTGAAGGCCAGTCTCGAAGTGGCCGGGTTTGATGTCATCGGGCTGTTAGCCTGGGAGCAAGTGGACGAGCATTCAATACAGGCGGCGGCAGCCGACGTGATCATCGTGGATGCGAATGCGCCTGGACGCGACACACTGGAACACATCAGCTTGATGTCCACCATTCTGGAAAAGCCGGTGGTGGTGCTGGGCGCACAAAATGATCAACACAGCATTGAAAAAGCCATGCGTGCAGGGGTCAGCGCTTATGTGGCGCACACCGTTCAGGGCGAAGATTTGAGCGGCATCATCGAGGTGGCCGCCGCCCGCTTTGCCGAGCACAAACGGTTGCGTGACGAGCTGAAGGAAGCGAAGAGCCAGTTGGCAGAACGCAAATTGGTGGATCGCGCCAAGGGCATTTTGATGGCGGATCACGGCTATAGCGAAGCGGATGCCTACAAGCGCATGCGCAGCATGGCGATGAGCAAAGGTAAGCGTCTGGCAGAGGTTGCCGACGCGATCCTTTTGGCCAAGGAATTGGGTACTCCAAGCCATATTTTGGTGCGTTGAATTGCGCTCTTGCGCTTAAGTGGTGCGCACCAAATATGTGCATTCCCATTTTGTACGATTAATCCGCGTAGCAAAAAAACGATCAAAAGTACTGGTATTTGAACGCTATCCTACGTTTTACTCATTCAGAAATAGGCTCCGCCAAATCAATTGGCATGGTTTATGCGGGTATCCGTTTCGTTGCACAGTCAAACCGAAGCCAAACGAAAAATTTCTAAGGAGATATACCTCATGAAACGTCGCAATATTATCCAAACGCTTGTTATCGCCGCCTTCCTTGCCGTGTTCGGAGTGGGTACCGGCGCGTATGCCGCTGATACCATCAAGGTCGGCATTTTGCATTCGCTGTCCGGCACCATGTCTATCTCGGAAACTGCGCTGAAAGAAACTGCGCTGATGACCATCGCAGACATCAATGCCAAGGGCGGTGTAATGGGCAAAATGCTGGAGCCGGTGGTGGTTGATCCGGCTTCGAATTGGCCGTTGTTCGCCGAAAAAGCCCGCCAGCTTTTGACTCAGGATAAGGTTGCCGTGGTATTCGGTTGCTGGACTTCGGTGTCGCGCAAATCGACATTGCCGGTATTCAAAGAGCTGAACGGCTTGCTGTTCTATCCGGTGCAGTACGAAGGCGAAGAGCTGGAAAAAAATGTCTTTTACACGGGCGCCGCGCCCAACCAGCAAGCGATTCCGGCGGTTGAATATCTGATGAGCAAGGACGGCGGTTCGGCCAAACGCTTTGTGCTGCTGGGTACCGACTATGTTTATCCCCGCACCACCAACAAGATTCTGCGCGCCTTTCTGAAAAGCAAAGGCGTGGCGGAGGCCGACATCATGGAGGAGTACACGCCCTTTGGCCATAGCGATTACCAGACCATCATCGCCAAGATAAAAAAATTCTCCGCTGAAGGCAAGAAGACTGCGGTGATCTCCACCATCAATGGCGATTCCAATGTGCCCTTCTATAAGGAACTGGGCAATGCCGGTCTGAAAGCGACCGATGTGCCGGTGGTTGCCTTTTCAGTCGGCGAAGAAGAGCTGCGTGGCGTAGATACCAAACCGCTGGTCGGGCATCTTGCTGCATGGAATTATTTCATGTCACTGAAAAACCCTGAGAACGACAAGTTCATCAAGATGTACAAAGACTGGGCTAAAAAAGCCAAGCTGCCGAACGCCGATAAAGTAGTTACCAATGATCCGATG
>JANONV010000127.1:0-4980 GCA_031421015.1 Gallionella sp.
GCGTTCCACGCACCAACGATGATGGTGCGTGGAACGCACCCTACATAATTATTGTCGTTTCGAAATGGCGTTTGAATAAGCCCTCACTCACAAAGAAAATCCTTCCAGCTCCGGAGGCAACCCACCATCCGTAAAAGACGAGCCAGCCTCCTGCTGCGCCTGCCATTTCGCCTCGTCCCACCATTCGAATTTATTACCCTGGCCGACCAGCATCACGCGCTTGTCCAGCGCGGCGTAGCCGCGCAAGGCCGGCGAGATCAACACGCGCCCGGCGCCATCCATCGGCACGTCTTCGGCATAACCGATCAATCGGCGTTGCAAGGCGCGGATCTTGGGATTGAGCGCGGAGAGCTTGAGCAACTTCTCGCGTATCGGTTGCCACTCGGGTTGCGGATAGACCAGCAGACAACCATCGGCATCGGCGGTCAGCACCAGATTGCCCGCGCAATGCGCGAGCAGCATGTCGCGATACCGTGCCGGTATCGCGAGCCTGCCTTTGCTATCCAGATTGAGTTGCGCCGCTCCCTGAAACATCCCTTTAACTCCCACTTTTACCCACTTTTTACCACTTACGCCCACTATATTATTAAAAAACCCAATGGTCAAGCGGAAAAATGGGGTTTTTCTTTACGGGACAAGGAGTTAGCGCAGGAAGTTAATGGAAAACAAATATGCTTAAAAAATAACGGATTACAAAGACAAGCTAAAGTCGTTTGTAATGGGAGCCAAGTATTTTGGGTGTTGCGACGGGAAGGATTGCGGGTTAGGAAGAAAGATTAAAGGGGGTACTGCATAAATACCGTTCGCGGTGAGTGTTTTTCGTTCGTCCTGAGTACCGCGCGTTGCGCGGTGTATCGAAGGGGCGAACGAAAAATGTATCGAACCGTATTTCACTCATCCGCAATTTGATTTTCTATCTGCTTGCGTTGCCGCCATAGAATCATCGCTCCCCAGATCAATGCGGCCAGCATGACCAGCCCGCCGCACACATGCGCAGCCGCACCCCAGCGTTGCGCATTGTCTATCTGGCGCAGTGTGATCAACAAGTATATCCAGTCATGCGGGCCATCCTCCGCGCCCGTGCCCCCGCCGAGCAAAGTCAATTGCGGATGCAGCGCATCGTAAATGTAGGGCGACAGATCGACCAGGCTGACGCTCGCCCACCACAACCCGATAGCCGCACCGAAATTGTCGCGATACTTCACGATAAAGGCGACGCCGATCGCGAATGGAAATATAAGCTGAAACAAACTGCCGCCAAGAACCATCATGAATTCGCCGAATGGCCTGAACAGCACATGCCCCGCTTCGTGTATCGGCAACAGGATGTTGTGCATGAAGGATGTTCCTATCTCGCCGGTACGGTAGTCGTATCCGAACAGGAACCAACTCCAGATCGCCAGCAATGCCAACACCATGCAACGCCCGTAAAAAGTCATTGCATCCATCTTTTCCAAGGGCTGAAACAATGTTGCGATGTAACTCTGTTCATCGCCGATGGCGAATTCAGCATCGATTTTCGACATGACAGTCGCATGCACAGGTTGCACCCACTTGAAAAAATAGATCCCGCAGGCCGGACAGGCTGCGCTGGCAGGCAAGGGTTGCGGTAGCTTATGTCCGCACTTCGGGCATTGGGAGTAGATGCCGGTCATTTATTCAGAATAGTGGCTGGAACAAGTCGTGCGTATAGCTTCAAACTATAAATCGAGCTTGGTTCATTTGATTCCCCTTGTTCAACATTGCGCACCAATGGCGAAACAGAGCAGCATAATCATGGTGGCCTGCGCGCAAGGAATGCCGGAAAGGAGGGAGGGTCTTTTTGAAAGTAGCTGCGATACCGGCGCAGGAAAGCCGGTGGTGGAATTTGCTTGAAATCGTCGGTCAGATTTGGCAAGAATCCTTTCACCAAATACATGTCCAATTTTTGCGAGCCTTTCGCGGATATTTTGCTGCGTTTTTCGCATTCGAAGAAATCTTTGATGCGTGAATAGGTTTGCCCGGACAGGGCGATGCGGTTGGGTTCGCTGCTCGATTCCAGGCTTGAAGCGTAATTGACGGACTCCCCCCAGATGTCGTATGCAAACTTCTTTTTGCCGACTATTCCGGCGATCAGATGCCCGGTGTGTATCCCAACGCGGATCGCCCAGCTATGCTGACTGCCCTTGGCACTGCGCTCGGTCACCACGCGAATGATTTCCATTGCCGCCATGACCGCGTCTACCGGATGGGATGGACTGCGTTCCGGCAACCCCCCCGCGCACATATAGCTGTCGCCGATGGTTTTCAATTTTTCCAGGCCGTAGCGCGCCGTGATTTCGTCGAAGGCGCTGAAGTATTCGTGCAACAGCCGAACGAGATCTTCCGCCGCCAGCTTTTCGGTGAAGGAGGAAAAACCCACGAAGTCGGTGAAAATAATCGTGGCGTCTTCCAGATATTTTGGCTCGACCGATCCCTTCATTCGGAATTCCTCGACTACCGCAGCAGGCAAAATGTTGAGCAACAGGGATTCTGAAACCTGGCGTTGATTTGCGATTTCTACTTGATTCTGTGCCAGCTCCAGGTCAAGGTGAGTCAACCGGGTTTGGGTGGTATGCAGCGCGTCGGAAAGGCTGTTGAAAGAGCTGGCGATTTCTCCCAGTTCATCATTGGATTGCAATACGATCCGATGTTCGGCATCTCCCTTGCCGATTGACTCCACGCCCTGTATTAACGCATTTAACCCACGGGCAAGGCGGCGATATGCCTGCACGGCAATGGCGGCAGCCGCGCACAGGGAAAAGATAAAAATCATGGCCGCTGTTTCGGTGGTCCACCATTGCGCAACCCTGAGCTCCTGGCGCGCGGTTTCCATGTGCAGCTTCCCGCTCTCTTCGAGCAGGGGTATTGCTTCGTACAGTATGTGCTGGCTCAATGGCTCAGTGCGCATGGCCAGTTCGGTTAGCGCTTGAACATGGTTGACCCCGAAATTCTCGTAAAAAATGAGCCAGGACGCTGCCAATTCCGCGTAGCTCTTTTGCAAGGCTTCCGCCTTGGTACGCGTTTCGCCATCGGAGAGTTTATGCAACATCGCAATCTGTTCGGCAATCGCGGCTGACCGGAGATTCATCTGTTCAATCGCGCCGGATGCCAAGGGGGTCGCAACAGCAGCGTCGAAGCGGATCTGTCCCAGGCGGGCAACCTGTTTCTGCATGTCGCCTGTGCCCTGCTTAATAGTTGTCGTCAACGCCTGCCGGGAAGTCGCCTGCTGCAGCAACTCAATGGCAGCACCTTTTTTCTGGGCGCTCCAGAAACTGATGGAGAAATTCAGCGCAAATAAAACCAGGATGGCGAGAAAGGAAAACAGAATGTGTTTTTTGAGGATCATTGCTCAGGCTTATCCAGGAACATGGGAAGGGCGGCGAATATAGGGGCTGCCAACAATCATCGGGCAGCAACCCCACGGGCACGGCATCGCGGCGTTGCTCACTCCTCGTTTGGAATAGCCAAACCGCGTCGTTCGCGTCTGGCGTTGCAACCTGATCTTCCCTGTTAGCACTTGTCGCATGGCTGTTAACTACCCCCAGTATTTATGTGCGGCGCAATCAATGGTACCCCCCCTGTCCAGAATGGCGCTTTCTATCATCTGACGTAAGGGCATCACTAAAAATCCACATTTCATCCCAACTGCGGCGTTGCGGAAAAAATTTCTTGATTACATATCATACATATGCGGCGCTGCAAAACGAAGTTTCAGAGTAGGGTAACCTTTAGGTTAGCCGGAACTAAAATTTTTTCCGCGCCTTGCATTTGGGCGAACTCTGAATTTTTAGAGGCGCCCTTTGGCTTGTCCGATCCGGCGTTGTGATAAAGACGAGACGCTTTTTAAAAGCGTATGAGGGCCGGGAATCGAAGCGATCAAGTCAGGCGGAAGCGGCGGCGTTGCTGGAGGTTGGTGAACGAAGTTCTTCGGCATTACACGATCCGCCATGCAAGCGATCACCCGGGGCATCCGCACGCCGCAAGTCACGGATGCATTCCGGGAACGCAAAGCCCGCACACAACTCGCATGTCCAACTCAATCGCCCTGCCGTCCGCCGCCCGTTCATCCCCGGCGGATACCGATACAGTTCTGTGCTTTCCATCGCGCTTCTCCTTTGCAGATCCTTTGCAGGAAAGGCGCGATAGCGTACCCCTATCACATGGAAAAGCCGGATGAACCTGTTTTGTATTACTTGCTTGCCTTGCCAGTGAACAGCTCTTTGAGCATCCACAAGGAAAACAGAACTGCCGCAACGAAGGTACCGATTGCGGCGATAGTCGCGATTAATGCCATTTTTTTCTCCCAAGTAACCAGATTAAACATCAAGAACAAATCAACAGGTTCTATCCTAGCATAATTTATTGCGCAAGCAAGGGCTTTAATAAATGAAATTTTACTTGAGTTTTTCGCTCGGATTCCGTTGCGCAATCAGCTTGCTGGGTTCGCACATTCAAAATCCCTGAAATATTCGGAGGTGGTTATCTCCGGGAATCCCCTGCGTGGCTTAAAATCACTTCATAAAGATTTTGATCATCAGATAAACGAAAGTCATTAAGGCTGGTATGCTGGTCACCGGGGACGAGCCGATGCACATGATGTTACGAGGTATCTGAATTTGAAGCTCCCGGGGCTAAAATTACTGGAACAGGATACAGAGGCATGACTGAATTCAGCATCATCGCGGTATTTTTTGTCGGGTTGCTAGGGGGCGTACATTGCCTCGGCATGTGCGGCAGCATTGTCGGCATTCTCACTGGGCAATTGCCGAAAGAAGGCGCGCGCTGGCCGTTTCACCTGGCTTATAACGGCGGACGCATCGCCAGCTATACCCTGGCCGGCTTGCTGGTCGGCGCTATCGGACAGGCCGGCTTGTTGTTGCGCGATGTGGTGCCGATACAGCATTTGCTGTTTGCGCTATCCAGTTTGATGCTGATCGCGCTGGGCTTGTACCTCGCCGG
>JANONV010000128.1:0-7308 GCA_031421015.1 Gallionella sp.
TATCGATAGCTTCTTTCAGTTGGGCATCAACATTACGCGGCGTGATGTCGGCGCGGCGTTCGAAGGCTTGTTCGATGATTTTTTGCAATTGTTCCATAATGATTTCCGGTAACTTAAAATTGTTGTAGGGGCGTATGGCAATACGCCCGAATGTCATGGCGGCAATGGCGAGGGCGTATTGCCATACGTCCCTACGAATTTTGCGATGCGTTGTGCGGCTTCCACAGTTTCTGCCAGATTCGCGACCAGAGCCAGGCGCACAAAATTTTCGCCGGGGTTCACCCCTTGGATTGTGCGCGCAAGATAGCTGCCCGGCAACACTGCCACATTATAGTTGCGATACAGGGCTTGCGCGAAGGTGGTGTCGGCGATCGGCGTGCGTAACCCCGCTTCTGACAGATTAATCCAAAGGTAGAAGCCGGCATCCGGCAAAGCGACCGGCAGCACCGGTTTCAGTATCGCCACCACCTTGGCGAATTTTTCCGCATACAGGCGGCGATTTTCCGCGACGTGCGCTTCGTCGTTCCATGCGGCGATGCTGGCGGCCTGTATCGCCGGATTCATCGCCGAGCCGTGGTAGGTGCGGTACAGCGCGAATTTCTCGATCACTTTCGCATCGCCCGCGACAAAACCGGAGCGCATCCCCGGCACGTTGGAGCGCTTCGACAAACTGGAGAACACCACCAGATTGCGATAGTCGCTGCGCCCTAGTTGTCGTGCGGCTTGCAGCGCACCCAGCGGTGGAGTGTCAAAATAAATCTCCGAATAACACTCGTCCGAGGCGATCACGAAGCCGTAGCGGTCGGACATCTCGAACAGGGTCTGCCATTCCGGCAGCGGCATCACATGCCCACTCGGATTGCCCGGAGTACACACGTAGATCAGTTGGGTGCGCTGCCAGACTTGTTCCGGCAGTTGCGCGAAGTTCAGCGCGTAGTCGTCTTCCGGCAGCGTGTTGAGGAAGTGGGGCGTGGCTCCCGCCAAAAAAGCTGCGCCTTCGTAAATCTGATAGAACGGATTGGGGCAGACCACGACAGGATTATTCCTGCTGCGATCGACTACCGTCTGGGCAAAAGCGAACAACGCCTCGCGGCTGCCGTTCACCGGCAGGACTTGGGTTTTTGGATTCAAAGCGGGCGTGCTGGCATCCACTGCGGGAAGATCATAGCGCTTGGTTAACCAAGCGGCGATGGTATTGCGCAGCGCGTCGCTGCCGGCGGTTGTGGGATAATTCGCCAGTCCATCAAGGTTGGCCGTCAGCGCGTCGCGGATGAATTGCGGTGTGGCGTGTTTCGGTTCGCCGATGGACAGACTGATGGCGCGATAGTCGGAGCTGGGCTGAACTTCGCGAAACAGCGCGGCGAGTTTCTGGAACGGGTAAGGCTGGAGTTTTCGTAGATCCGGATTCATCAATATCTCAATGGCGCAAAAATCAGCGTGCATTATAAGGGCGCGTTGCATAATTAGGGGCTGGCCAGTGTCATCAAAACAAAATGTATTGCCGATAGCCGGAGTCTTGAGCGGCGCGCTGGTGTGGGGGCTGATCTGGTATCCCTACCGTATGCTTCAGGACGCGGGCGTATCCGGCCCGACGGCGACGTTGATCACCTATACGCTGGCGATGCTGTGCGGCGCGTTCATGCTGCCGCGCGTATGGCACGAGTTGTGCCTGCAAACTAAGGACAGGGCCGGCTGGTGGGTGGTTGGCCTGGTGTTCAGCGCGGGATGGTCGAACTTCGGCTATGTGCTGGCGGTGCTGAACGGCGAGGTGATGCGCGTGCTGCTGCTGTTCTATCTCGCGCCGCTATGGACGATCTTGTTTTCTTACTGGATTCTGGGCGAGCGGCTCAATCGCTACGGCTATCTGGTCATTGCGTTGTCTTTTGGCGGCGCGGTCATCATGCTGTGGCGGCCGCAACTCGGGTTGCCGCTGCCGCAAAATCTTTCCGAATGGATAGGGCTGACAGCGGGCATGAGTTTCGCGCTATCCAATGTGGTATCGCGGCGAGCCGCGCATTTGAGCGTGGCGGCGAAGTCCAGCAGCGTGCTGCTCGGCACTATTTTGCTGACCGCACCGCTGTTGTGGTGGCAAGGCGGATTGCCGGATCAGATATTGGCGATCGAAGCGCAATCCTGGCTGATACTCGCGTTGCTCGGTATCGTGCTGTGCGCCACCAGCTTCGCGGTGCAGTACGGCCTTTCCAAACTGGCAGCCAATCGCGTGATCATCCTGTTTCTGTTCGAACTGGTATTCGCCGCCATCGCGTCATATTTTCTGGCAGATGAAGCGATGGGACTGCGCGACTGGATGGGCGCGACGCTGATCGTCTCGGCCAGTTTATTGTCGGGGAAATTGTATACGGCGGCAAAGACGGGGTAAGCGCCGGGAATACAGCATGATTTTTATTCCAAACACCAGCGCTATCACGTAATATGCTGCGCAGCACGAATGCAGTGAATTTTGAAGGGTTAAGCTACGCCCTGATTTCTTGAACATGAGATTTGCTGAACATGAAAAATATTCCGACATCCGCCGAGATCAACAGCCTGTTCGACAACAGCGATCCGGACTTGGTGTGGGCCAGGGCGACCGGCATCGTCGGCCGCATCAGCCCCGGCTATGATTTCACCCTGGTTCGAACCGTTTTTGATGACGTCTTGCTGCTGTTCCGCGGTGAATATCCCGGCTACAGTTCCATCAAAACGCTGTACCACGACCTGCGCCATACGCTGGACGTTTTTCTGTGCGCTTTGAGACTGATGCATGGCGTGCATGTTTCAGGCATTCGTCAGAGCGACGAGAACATCACGCTGGTCATGATCGCCACGCTGATGCACGATATCGGTTACGTGCAACAGCTGGGCGAGGAGCGCGGCACCGGCGCCCAGTACACGCAAACCCATGTCAAGCGCGGCATCGCATTCATGCGCCGCTATCTTGCCGAACGGCGCCTTCCATCGAGGCATTTCCCATCGAGCTTGCCAGACTCTTTGGAGCCCATCATGCTCAGCACCGACCCTGCGCTGAAGTTCTTCCAGATCGATTTTCCTGATGACTCGACCCGCATGCTCTCGCAAATCGTCGGCACCGCTGATCTGACCGGGCAAATGGCTGACCGCACCTACCTGGAAAAGCTGCTGTTCCTGTATTTGGAGTTCAAGGAAGCACATTTTGGAAATTACCAGAATACCTACGATATGCTGCGCCAGACTAAAGCTTTTTACGAAGCTGCACGGGAAAAACTCGACAGCGTATATGGCGGCATCTATTCCTATCTGGTCTTTCATTTCAAGGATACGATGGGTGTCGAGAACAATTACTATCTGGAGTCGATCGAAAAAAATATCGCCTACTTGTTGAAAGTGATCGCGCTCAACGAGGCGGAATACCTTTCCATGCTCAAGCGCGGCGGAATCGTGAAAAAATCCAAAACCGTAGTTGTGCCGGACTGAGTAGCCCCCGTTATAGATCGGGTTGCTCCGGTTACGCCACCGTTACCGCTTTATCCAGATACACATCCTGAATTGCGTTGAGCAGCGCAACACCGTCCTGCATCGGCTTCTGGAACGCCTTGCGCCCGGAGATCAGCCCCATGCCGCCGGCGCGCTTGTTAATCACCGCAGTGCGCACCGCCTGATGCAGGTCGTCTTTGCCGGATGATTCGCCGCCGGAGTTGATCATACCGACGCGTCCCATATAGCAGTTCGCCACTTGATAACGTACCAGATCGATCGGATGATCTGATGTCAGCTCGCTGTACACTTTGGGGTGGGTCTTGCCGAACTTGATCGCGTTGTAGCCGCCGTTGTTTTCGGCCATCTTCTGCTTGACGATGTCGGCGTTGATGGTGACGGCAAGGTGGTTGGCCTGCCCGGTCAGGTCGGCGGACACGTGGTAATCCTTGTCGGCAGTCTTGAACGCCGGATTGCGCAGATAGGCCCACAAGATGGTCGCCATGCCGAGTTCATGCGCGTGCTCGAACGCTTCCGAGACTTCCTGTATCTGGCGGCGCGATTGCTCGGAGCCGTAGAACACCGTTGCGCCCACCGCCACCGCACCCATGTCGAAGGCCTGATCCACGCTGGCGAACAGCGTCTGGTCGTAGATATTGGGGTAGGTCAGTATTTCGTTGTGATTGATTTTGACGATGAACGGAATCTTGTGCGCATAGCGGCGCGCCACCGAGGACAGCACGCCGAGCGTCGAGGCGACGCCGTTGCAGCCGCCTTCGATGGCGAGCTTGACGATGTTGTCCGGATCGAAATAAATCGGGTTGGGCGCGAACGATGCGCCGCCGGAATGTTCCACGCCCTGATCCACCGGCAACAGAGAAAGATAGCCGCTGTTCGCCAGTCGCCCATGCCCGTAAAGTGCTTGCAGGCTGCGCAGCACGCCGGTCTTGCGGTCTTTGATCGCCACCACGCGATCCACGTAATCCGCGCCCGGCAGGTGCAGCGATTCTTTGGCTATGCCGGTGCAGCGATATTTCAACAGATGCTCTGCTTCATTCCCTAATAATTGCACGATGTTCGTCATGATCTCGCTCCCGGTTTGGTAAGACTGGCCCGGCATACTACTCCCGTTGCCAAATAAGCAAAACCACCTCTGTGTGTATAATTTCGCCCGGACCACACTACCTCACAGCATGAACTCTCAAGACTACCCGCTAATCATCGGTACGCCGCTCACTTCTTCCGCTATTCGCGTCATGCTGCTCGGCAGCGGCGAGCTGGGCAAGGAGGTCATCATCGCGCTGCAACGCCTCGGCGTGGAAACCATTGCGGTGGATCGTTATGCGAATGCACCCGGCCATCAGGTGGCGCATCGCGCCCATGTCATCAACATGGCAGATGGTGCGCAATTGCGCGCGCTGATCGAACAGGAAAAACCGCACATCATCGTGCCGGAGATCGAGGCCATCGCCACCGACATGCTGGAGCAGATCGAGAGCGAAGGGCTGGCGCGCGTGATCCCCACCGCGCGTGCCGCGCGCCTTACCATGAACCGCGAAGGCATCCGCCGTCTGGCAGCCGAGACGCTGGGCTTGCCGACTTCGCCGTATAAATTTGCCGGCAGTCTCGAAGATATGCGTGCCGCGATTGACAGCGGCATCGGCTATCCGTGCATCATCAAACCGGTGATGTCGTCATCCGGCAAAGGGCAATCAAAAGTGGATGGCACCGATGAAACGGAGGCCGCATGGAACTATGCCGCCAGCGGTAGCCGGGTGAATCAGGGCAGGGTGATTGTCGAAGGCTTGATCCGTTTCGATTATGAGATCACCCAGCTCACCGTGCGTGCGATTGGCGCAAACGGCAAAACGGAAACGCACTTCTGCGAACCCATCGGCCATGTGCAGGTGCACGGCGATTACGTCGAGAGCTGGCAGCCGCAAGCCATGTCGCCTATGGCTTTGCAACGCTCGCGCGAGATCGCCAGGAAGGTGACGGACAATCTCGGCGGTCTGGGTATCTTCGGCGTGGAGTTGTTCGTCAAAGGCGATCAGGTGTGGTTCAGCGAAGTCAGCCCGCGCCCGCACGACACCGGCATGGTGACGATGTGTTCGCAAGTACAGAATGAATTCGAATTGCACGCCCGCGCCATTCTTGGCCTGCCGGTGGATGTCAGCTTAAGGGTATCCGGCGCGAGTGCGGTGATCTATGGTCAGCATGAAGCAAAGGGCATCGCCTTCAAGGATGTGGATGAAGCCCTGCGCGTGCCCAACAGCGATGTGCGCCTGTTCGGCAAACCGGAGTCCTACACTTGCCGCCGCATGGGTGTGGCGTTGGCTAGCGGAAAAGATACCGGCGAGGCGAGGGAACGCGCCAAGCTGGCGGCGAGCAAGGTGATTCCGGTTAAACTTTAGCGGTGCCCTTTAGCGTCATTCCGGCGCAGGCCGGAATCCAGACAATTAAACATATTCCCGCAGTGCGCGGAAAAAACCAGAACTTATTTTACTCGGCAGTCAGTTAATCGGGCTACACGCACCCATTATTTTATCGGCCGGGATAGCGGTCGCAGGGTGGGCGCAGCCCACGCAGTTGACATGGCGGTCGAACGACAAATACCGCGTGGGCTGCGCCCACCCTACGAAACTGTCCGAACTTGTTCCCGAATGAGTAATCCGGGATACAAAAAAATGAGCGTGTCTTCGTAGACTTTAATTATTGATTGCTGTGTAATAACACCAACTGGATTCCGGCCTGCGCCGGAATGACGGAAGGAACAAGATGATCACCGGAATACTACACGCCACATTTCTGACCCCCGACCTGGCCAAGTCCCGCGCCTTTTACGAAGGCATACTCGGCCTAAAACCCGATCAAAATCGTCCGACGATGAGCTATGACGGCGTGTGGTACGACGTGGCAGATAAGCAGCAGATTCATTTGATGTTGCTGCCTGATCCTGAAGCTGGCTTGCAGCGTCCCGCTCACGGCGGACGTGACCGCCACGTCGCGCTGGCGGTGTCGGATATTGCGAAATTGATCTCGCGATTAGACCAGGCGGGAGTCGCTTACACTATCAGCCAGTCCGGTCGCCGCGCCTTGTTCTGCCGCGATCCGGATGGCAATGCGTTGGAGTTTATAGAGGATGTTAACGTGAAGCTAAGGGGCGACGCGCTTCTGCGGCGTCCCTCTTGAACGCAAGGTTAGAGGCAACGCTTCGAGACGTTCAGCAAGCCATACCTTAATAATGGATTGCCGAGTTACGCCAAGCTTTCTCGCTTCTCGATCTAATGATTCGATCATCCATGTAGGGAAATCAACATTAACGCGCCTTTGCTCCTGCAATACGCGCTTCGATTTGGATAAATCCAGTGAACCGGTAATGTCAACACCCTTGTCAAATTGTTGGTCAAAAATTTTAGCTTTCATATAAGGCAACCTCCTCAGGTCGTGAACGACGAACAGAAATTAGTCGGATACTTGCGTTTCTATAAGTGATCACGGCTGACCAGTGCTGCCCGCTAATCAGCCCTATCAGCAAGTACCGGGGTTCATCCTCGGTTTTTGCAGGAATTTCTAATAATCTTGGGTCATTCCATAAAACTTGTGCATCAATAAAATTGATGCCGTGCTTCAGAAGATTAGCTTGGCTTTTCTGCTTATTAAATTCAAAAGTAATCACGGTATAGAAAATATACCATTATTGGTGTGAATACAAGTGTCGGAGAGCACCTCTAACGTTTGAATTCACCGGACTGGCGCGGCTTTATGCGCCAAGTCCGGTGGAATGATGGGTTGGGCAGACACGGATTTACCGCCTTCATTTCTGCAACTCGATGGTGTCCTCATAGTCGCTAA
>JANONV010000129.1:0-2523 GCA_031421015.1 Gallionella sp.
GCCGCTCACCAGAGCTGCACCAATCGAGGCAGACGAATAAGAGATCGGAATGATCCTGGGGGTGAGAAAGAAACCGCTGCGTTGATTGGTAGGGCGCAGGGTGGCGGGCATTATACCTGTCCTGAGCCTGTAGTAGGGGCGGAAAATTGTAGGGGCGAGATTTACCCTCCGGGTGCGAGAACCTCTGCGAGGCATCGCGCCCTTCTTTCTGGTGCCTGAATAGATCAGGGCGCGATAAATCGCGCCCCTACGGTATAATGCGCGCCTTTGATTATTACCCAATGGGAAGTCGTTATGCCTATTTATGCTTATGCATGCAGTACTTGCGGCTTGCGAAAAGACGTGATGCAAAAAATGAGCGATGCGCCGCTCACCGCTTGCCCGGAATGCGGCAAAGCGACTTTTTCCAAGCAGTTGACCGCTGCCGGTTTTCAGTTGAAGGGCAGTGGCTACTATGTCACCGATTTCAAAGGCGGCAACAAGCAGCCGGGAGCCGGGAAGCAGGAGGTCAAGCCGGAAGCCAAGCCTGACCCCAAGCCTGACGCGGTACCTGCGCCTGCCGCCAGTGCGGGTTCCGGTTTATAGCGAGCTGATGGGGACTTTTAATGCGTGGAGCGCGGGCATCCTGCCCGCTTTCCAACATAGGGATTACTTAATCGGATGAAAAAATATTTCATTACCGGGCTGCTGGTCTGGGTTCCGCTCGGTATCACCTTGTGGGTGCTGGATCTGACCATAGGCACGATGGATCAGACGCTGTTGCTGCTGCCGGAAGCATGGCATCCCGACAGGTTGCTGGGTATCCATATTCCCGGCTGGGGCATCATCCTGACGCTGCTCATCGTTGGCCTGACCGGCATGCTGGTGCGCAATGTGCTGGGGCAGCAGTTGTTGCGCTATTGGGAAGGCCTGTTGCTGCGCATTCCTTTTGTGAACAGCGTCTACAAAGGCGTCAAGCAGGTCAGCGATTCCTTGTTGTCCGGCAGCGGGAATTCATTCCGCAAGGTGCTGCTGGTGCGTTATCCCCATCCGCAGGTCTGGTCGTTGGCGTTCCAGACCAGCATTCCCGGCGAGGTGAGGAGGAAGTTAGATGACGAATACGTCGCGGTGTTCATCCCCACTACGCCGAGTCCGGTGAACGGTTTTTATTTCTTCGTGCGCAAAGCCGACACCATAGAACTGGATATGACGGTGGATAGGGCGCTCAGAACCATCGTTTCCATGGGTGTGGTGGCCGCGCCCGAAGTCGCGCAAACCCCCAATCAAAACTAACCTTGTTTTTTTCTAGAAGCTGAATTATTTAAAACTGAATCATGCGAACTCATTATTGCGGACTACTCAACACCGATCAACTCGACCAGACCGTCAGCCTGTGCGGCTGGGCGCATCGCCGCCGCGACCACGGCGGGGTGATTTTCATCGACCTGCGCGACCGTGAAGGTCTGGCGCAAATCGTGTGCAATCCGGAACATGTTGACATGTTCAAGATCGCCGAATCGGTGCGCAGCGAGTTCGTACTGCGCATCACCGGCAAGGTGCGCCGCCGTCCCGAAGGTGCGACCAATGCCAATATCACCAGCGGCGAAATCGAAATCCTGTGTCACGAGATCGAAATTCTGAATGCCGCATTGACCCCGCCGTTCCAATTGGATGACGAGAACTTATCCGAGACGGTGCGCCTGACCCATCGCGTGATCGACCTGCGCCGCCCGCAGATGCAAAAGAACATGATGCTGCGCTACAAAGTAGCGATGGCGTTCCGCCGCTTTCTCGACAGCCGAGGTTTCATCGACATCGAAACGCCGATGCTGACCAAGTCCACACCGGAAGGTGCGCGCGATTATCTGGTGCCGTCGCGCGTGCATCCGGGCGAATTTTTTGCGCTGCCGCAATCGCCGCAGTTGTTCAAGCAGCTGCTGATGGTGGCGGGCTTCGATCGCTATTATCAGATCACCAAATGTTTTCGCGACGAAGACTTGCGCGCCGACCGCCAGCCGGAATTCACCCAGGTGGACATCGAGACATCATTCCTGACAGAGACGCAAATCACCGCGCTGATGGAAGAGATGCTCCGCGAGGTGTTCCGGGAAACGTTGGCTGTGGCATTGCCCAACCCGTTCCCGCGCATGACACATAAGGAGGCGATGGCGCGCTATGGTTCGGACAAGCCCGACCTGCGCGTGACGCTGGAACTGACCGAAGTCACCGATGCGGTGAAGGACGTCGCGTTCAAGGTGTTCGCAGGTGTGGCCAATTCAGAGAACGGTCGCGTGGCGGCGTTGCGCGTGCCGGGCGGCGGCGCGTTCTCGCGCGGCGAGATCGACGAATACACCAAGTTCGTCGGCATCTACGGCGCGAAGGGTCTGGCTTACATCAAAGTCAACGACATCACGCAACTCAATGAGACCGGACTGCAATCGCCCATCGTGAAGAACCTGCACCAGGACGCATTGAAGACCATCATCGAACGCACCGGCGCGCAGAACGGCGACATCATCTTTTTCGGCGCGGACAAGGAAAAAA
>JANONV010000130.1:0-5365 GCA_031421015.1 Gallionella sp.
TGTTGAACACCTCACGCCCCACATCACCCTGTATCCGGCCGTGCCCATGACGATTCAACGCGTGGCCAACGTGGAGCGCGCCCAAATGCTGATCGAAAGCCCGTCGCGGGCGGCGCTGCAGCGCTTTTTGACGGCCTGGCAAGCCGTGCTGCACGCCACCCGGCAACAACCCGAGGGCAGGGGCCTGATACGCTGGGCGGTGGATGTCGATCCGCTGGCGATCTGACTTACAAACCCAGCGCCCGGCGTACGCCCCACTCGCGACGGGTCTCGCCGGGTCACTGGTAGATCACGCGAGGTCGAAGCGATCGAGGTTCATCACCTTGTTCCAGGCCGCCACAAAATCATGGACAAACTTCTGCTGCGCGTCCGCGCTTGCATAGACTTCCGCCAGGGCACGGAGCTGGGAGTTCGAACCGAAGACGAGATCGTCACGGGTGCCGGTCCACTTGACTTTACCTGTCTTGCGATCACGCCCTTCAAACACGTCCTGGACGTCCGAGACCGCCTTCCACTCCGTGCCCATGTCCAGCAGGTTCAGGAAGAAGTCGTTGGTCAGCGTCTCCGGCCGCGTTGTAAAGACGCCGTGCTGGGTCTGTCCGACGTTGGCATTCAGGACGCGCATGCCGCCAACAAGCACCGTCATTTCGGGCGCGGTCAGGGTCAGCAGTTGTGCCCGATCGACCAGCAACGCCTCGGCCGATACGCTGTATTTGCCCTTGAGGTAGTTGCGGAAGCCATCGGCGATCGGTTCGAGCACGGCGAAGGAGTCCACATCGGTTTGCTCCTGCGAGGCGTCCATGCGTCCCGGCGTGAAGGGAACCGTCACGGTGTGACCGGCATTTTTCGCCGCCTGCTCGACGCCTGTGCAACCGGCCAACACGATCAGATCGGCAAGCGAGACCTTCTTGCCGCCAGACTGCGCGCTGTTGAACGCGTTCTGGATGGCTTCCAGCTTGGATAGAACCTTCGCCAGATGGGCAGGCTGGTTGACTTCCCAATCCTTCTGCGGGGCGAGGCGAATGCGCGCACCGTTCGCACCACCGCGCTTGTCGGAGCCACGGAAAGTGGATGCCGAAGCCCATGCGGTCGACACCAGTTGCGAGACAGACAGTCCCGACGCCAGGATTTTGCCCTTGAGGGAGGCCATGTCCTGCGCATCGATCAACTTGTGATGGGCTGCGGGGATGGGATCCTGCCAAATGAGCGCTTCGGCAGGTACTTCCGGGCCGAGATAGCGTGCGCGCGGGCCCAGGTCGCGGTGGGTCAGCTTGAACCAGGCCCGGGCGAATGCGTCGGCGAACTGGTCCGGATTCTCGTGGAAGCGCCTCGAAATCTTTTCGTAGGCCGGGTCGAAGCGCAGGGAGAGATCCGTGGTCAGCATGGTCGGCGCGTGACGCTTGGCCGGGTCGTGCGCATCCGGCACTGTACCGGCACCGGCGCCCTGCTTCGGTGTCCACTGATGCGCACCGGCCGGGCTCTTGGTCAGTTCCCATTCGTAGCCGAACAGATTCGAAAAGAAGTTGTTACTCCATTTGGTTGGCGTGGTGGTCCAGGTGACTTCCAGGCCGCTGCTCACCGTATGGACGCCTTTGCCGCTGCCAAAGCTGCTAGTCCAGCCGAAGCCTTGCTCGGCGATGTTGGCGCCCTCGGGCTCGCGACCCTTGTGGTCTTCAGAGGCCGCGCCGTGGGCTTTGCCGAAGGTGTGACCGCCCGCAATCAGCGCAACTGTCTCTTCGTCGTTCATCGCCATGCGCGCGAAGGTCGCGCGGATATCCTTGGCCGCTGCGAGTGGATCCGGGTTGCCATTGGGCCCTTGCGGGTTCACGTAGATCAGACCCATCTGCACGGCAGCGAGCGGATTTTCGAGATCCCGGTCGCCGGAGTAGCGTTTGTCACCGCCCAGCCAGGTGGCCTCGGAGCCCCAGTAAACGTCCTCTTCCGGCTCCCAGATGTCCACACGCCCGGCGGCGAAACCGAAGGTCTTGAATCCCATCGATTCCAGCGCGACGTTGCCGGTGAGGATCATGAGGTCGGCCCAGGAAATTTTCCGGCCGTACTTCTGTTTGATCGGCCAAATCAGCCGGCGCGCCTTGTCGAGGTTGACGTTGTCGGGCCAACTGTTGAGCGGGGCAAAGCGCTGGGTGCCGCTGCCTGCGCCGCCGCGGCCGTCGCCAGTGCGGTAGGTGCCGGCACTGTGCCATGCCATGCGGATGAAGAAAGGTCCGTAGTGGCCGAAGTCCGCCGGCCACCATTCCTGCGAATCGGTCATCAGCGCCAGCAGATCCTTTTTCACGGCCGCCAGGTCGAGGCTCTTGAACGCTTCGGCGTAGTTGAAGCCATGGTCCATGGGGTCGGACAGGGACGAGTGCTGGTGCAGGATATTCAGGTTGAGCTGGTTCGGCCACCAGTCCTGGTTCGACTGTCCAGTGGCGGCGGTGTGATTGTATGGGCATTTCGCTTCGGTTGACATGTGTTGCTCCTTTGATAGTTTGAATCTAACGACTCGGTCCGAATTGGAGTCCGAGTACCGATCTTATGACACGCGGGTCACCGTGAATGTGCCGTAGGTGCCCGCCCCTTTGGCGTGGACGACACGTTCGGGAACGCGTTCACGGTTGAAGTGCGACATTTTTTCCATCAATTGATAATCGGCCATCAGCACCGGGCCGCGCGGTCCGGCGGTGAGGCTGTTCTGGTTATCGCCAACGGGATTGCCCGCAGCAGTGGTCATAACGGGACATTTGTTCATGATCTGCTCCTTAGAAATAGTTAAAGTGGCTCATTGCCCACGGATGCAATTTAGGCTTGGTCAGCCGATAAATCCAATTGATTATTCAAATATTTGTGATTTGCTTTACAAATCACAAGGAGATATCGTCATGGCTCTCGACCGTTAACGGGAACATTTGTGTATGTCCGCTCTTGGCGCATTGTTGATACTGAAATCACCAATTTAATCATTCAGCGAATAACTGCTTTCTCGCGTATAGCGGATGGTGATCTTGATGGAGTGCTGCAGCCGACACATAAGAGACTGTTGGCCATCTACAAAGCTGACTTTATCAGTGCGCAATGGATCTCGCCCCTACAATAATTACCAGTGCTCAAGGCATGACTTCAACCTGAGCGGCACCCACTGTCATTTCACCAATTACAGCTGCATCGGCAAAGCCCGCCTCCGTGAATATCGCCAACACTTCATCTACAGCAGAGGGAGAACACGACACCAGCAAGCCGCCAGATGTCTGCGGATCGGTCAGCAACGTTTTTTGTACCGGGGTGATGGAGGCAGACAAGTTTACGTCATGGCCATAGCCCGCCCAGTTACGGTCGGATGCGCCGGTCACGCAACCGCTTGCAGCAAGCTGTTGCACATTCGACAACAGCGGGATGTGCGCCATATTGATTGTGGCTTTCAGTTTACTACCGCGAGCTACTTCCAATAAATGTCCGAGCAAACCAAAACCGGTGACATCGGTGATAGCATGGACACCTGCGACATTGGACAAGGCCATGCCGGGTGTGTTGAGTTGGGTGGTGGTCGCGATCATCGCCGCATATCCGCTGGCGTCTAGCTGCCCTTTTTTTAATGCGGCCGACAAAATTCCCACACCGAGCGGCTTGCCGAGGATGAGCTTATCGCCTGCCATCGCGTCTGCATTGCGTTTTATCTTGGATGGATGAATCAATCCAAGCACGACCAGGCCGTAAATCGGTTCTACTGAATCTATCGTGTGGCCGCCCGCAATGGGGATTCCGGCCTCGGTGCAGACTGCTTCACCGCCTTGGATGATTTTCCCGATGACTTCTATCGGCAATTGATTGATCGGCATGGCAACCAGCGCCAACGCCATTATTGGCGTGCCACCCATCGCATACACATCTGAAATCGCATTGGTTGCGGCGATCCGGCCAAAGTCATAAGGATCATCGACGATCGGCATAAAAAAATCGGTGGTGGCAATCAGAGCTTGCTCGTCATTGAGCTTATAGACGGCGGCGTCATCTGCGGTCTCGATGCCGACCAGCAATTTTTCAGGGATTGGAAATCCGCTGGAATTTTTCAGAATTTCGACCAGTACGCCGGGGGCAACTTTGCAGCCGCAGCCCCCGCCGTGGGAAAAGGAAGTGAGTTTGATGTGGTCTGTTTTCATGTAAGCCTCTTTGTCTGATTCAAGCAATTATCCATCAGTTTGAGCAAAGCCGCCCGTTCCCGTTCCGGTGCAAAAAGCGGGGCGCGGGCGGCGCACTGGGTTTGCAAGCGGTTGTAAAATTTACTGTCGCTGGCAGCGCGGTCAACAAGCTGCGCCAATTTCAAACTATCACCAAGCGGAAAATAGCCCGCATACTTTTCCCCCAACATGCCGCGATTGCCCGGAATATCACTGGCCAGCACCGGCACACCGCAGGTGACGGATTCGATGATAACATTGGCGCCACCCTCCATTTTTGAAGTGATGACCATTAAATGACTGCGCTTCAACCGCTGGCGGGTTGCAGCATGAGGTAAATTTCCCAGCCATTGATATTGGGGATATTGCTGTTGCGTTTTTTCGGCAAGTGCACCCAGGGCAGGATCAAGCGCGGCACCGATATGGATCAGACGGATGTTTTCTGACGCTAATAATTTGGCTGCATTCATAAAAGTGATGGGGTCTTTCTCGTCGCGCAAGTGACCTACCATGGTCACGTCAAAATATCTTGCAGGATTTTTAGTGAGCGGCTTGAGTGACGGTGCGGATTGGTAGATGACATGCGTTTTTTTGCGCGAATTTTTATCCAGCGCTTGTAAACCCGCTGTTTGCAATACCACCAGTTGGGTGGCCAATTGCAAAGCGTGTTGCGCATTTACATCGGTACAAATATCTTTGTATAAATCCGTGCCGGTGAGTACGACGATCAGCGGCAGCGTTGGAAATGCGGCAGAGAACGCGGCTATGGATGCCGCCGAACGTCGTGCATGCAGTGCTATCATGGCGTCGCAAGAGATGCCGTCCCACTGCACCGCCAGCGTGACCCGATAGTCTTGGCGCAAAAAACGCGACCAGCGCCAGGCCGTTTGCCAGTTACCATTATTTGCGTTTGCTAACGCAGGGCTGATAATAACGATATGCGGTTTACCCATCGTGCTATGTCAATACACTCTTCATTTCGCAATGCCTCGCCCACTCAACTGGCCGCAGCCATACAGGATGCGCGTCATTATACGCTGGCGCTGTTTGACCACTTTCAGTCATCTGGCCTGGACGATGTGGCGCGGGTTCCCTATCTTCCCATTATCAATCCACCCTTGTGGGAACTGGGGCATATCGCCTGGTTTGCAGAATGGTTTGTGTTGCGCGAGTCAGCATCGAGCCATCCC
>JANONV010000131.1:0-1527 GCA_031421015.1 Gallionella sp.
CAGCGCGTTCGCCCAGTCGTTCCATGACATGGCTGAATTGACCGGCAAGAACCACAGCATGAAAGTCGCGCGCGCCACACTGCCCGCGACGAGCAACACGGCGGCCATGGCGAGCGCAAGGCGTAGGTGGGGGCGGACAGGAAGGGTAATCACAGGAAGGGTAATCATGAATTTCGGGGCTTATGACTTCACGGTGTTGTAAATTCAGCAACGCGGCACTTCGGCTGTTGAGTGTCGGGTAGTGTGTGAGGTCGATCTCGGCGAGAGCTTGCTGTTTCGCGGGCCGTTTATTTTCGCGGGCAAGAACACGGGTAAGGAACGGGCAGCCCCTGAAATATCGAGGCGCACATTATAAGCCACGTCGCTCAATAATCAATCCGCTGTATGCGGCCAGCCGCGCAGCGGATTACGCCGGGGATCAGGCGGCGAATACCAAGCCATCATGCTCGCGCGGAGATCGCAACGTGTTCCTTTAATAGCTGTAACAACTCCTCACTCGACATCGGTTGGTGATACAAATACCCCTGCATCGTGGCGCACCCGGACTGTTGCAGGTAACGGGACTGGGTTTCTGTTTCCACCCCCTCTGCCACCAGGCGCAGCCCGAGCCCCCTGGCGATGGCAATGATCGCCAGCACAATCGGGTAATGCCCCTGCTCGGATTGTATCTCGCGCACAAAAGCCTGGTCTATCTTGATGGTATGAATCGGGAACTTGTGCAAATAGGAGAGGGATGAATAACCGATGCCAAAATCATCTATGGCGATAGTGATGCCCAGACGGCATAACTGATCGAGCTGCACGATGGCATGTTGGGGGCTACGGATGGAGATGTTCTCGGTAATTTCAACTTCGATCAGATTGGGTGAAATGCCGTGGCGCGTCAATGTCTCCAGGATTTTTTCCGGAAAGTTACCGCGATCGAGGTGCTGCGGGGATATATTTAACGAAAGCCTGAACTGTCCGTTACAAAAAGCGCCCCACTTTTTCAGATCAACGCAAACGGCGTCAAGCATCCATTCGCTGATCGGAATCATCAAACCCACTTCCTCGGCCAGTGGAATAAATTCGCCGGCGCCCAACATTCCGCGCGCCGGATGATTCCAGCGCATCAGCGCCTCCACTCCGGCCAGACTCCCGTTGCCCGCATCCACCTGCGGCTGGTAGTACATCTCCAGTTCGCCCCGCGCGAGCGCGTTGCGCAAATGCTGCTCAAGGATGCTCTTCTGGTGCGATGAATCGGCTACCGTGCAATCATAAAAATAGTAGCCGTCCTTGACCAGGGACTTGACCTGATACATGGCCATATCGGAGTGACGCAGCAGCTCTTCAATCGAGTCGCCATCGCCGGGATAAATGACGATACCGATGCTCGCCGTAATGTGAACGGGTTGCTTGTCAATCTCAAAAGGTTCGCGCAGGCTATCCAGTATCTTGGCGGCCACCGCCTCCGCATCCTGCCGGCCGTGCAGATTCGGCAGAACCAGCGTGAACTCGTCCCCACCTAATCGCGCCAGCGTGTCTCCG
>JANONV010000132.1:0-20378 GCA_031421015.1 Gallionella sp.
CCGCTGTCGCTGTATCTCAAACTCGCCAACCAACCTTATTCCTACCTGTTGGAATCGGTGCAGGGCGGCGAACGTTTCGGGCGTTATTCCTTCATCGGCCTGCCCGCCGACACCCGCATTACAGTGCGCGGCAAGCAGGTCACGCTGACGCACCAGGATTCAGAAACGACGCACCAAGTTGAAAACCCACTGGACTTCATCAGCGAATACCAATCGCGCTTCAAGGTCGCGCCGTTGCCTGATCTGCCGCGCTTCACCGGCGGGCTGGCCGGTTATTTCGGCTACGACACGGTGCGCTACATCGAGCCGCGCCTCGCCAAGGTACAAAAGAAGGACACGCTCGGCACGCCCGACATTCTGCTGATGCTCACCGAACAACTCGCGGTGATCGACAACCTGTCCGGCAAACTCACGTTCATCGTCTACGCCAATCCGGCAATGGATGACGCTTACGAGCTGGCACGCGAACGGCTGCGCGAACTGATCGGCATGATGCGCCTGCCGGTGCATATCCCGCACGCTCCCGCGACACACGGCGGAGAAGCGAAATCAGAATTCGGCGAAACGGCTTTCAAGAATGCGGTCGTCAAAGCCAAGCAATACATCTTCGACGGCGACATCATGCAGGTGGTGCTGTCACAGCGCATCGCGCAGCCCTTCCCCGCTTCGCCTCTGTCGCTGTACCGCGCGTTGCGCAGCGTCAATCCCTCGCCCTACATGTTCTATTACGACATGGGCGACCATCACGTGGTCGGCGCGTCACCGGAGATACTGGTGCGGTTGGAGGGCGATGCCGTCACCGTGCGCCCCATCGCCGGAACCCGCCCGCGCGGCAAGACCCAACAGCAGGATGCCGACCTAGCAAAAGAATTGCTGGCCGACCCGAAAGAGCTGGCCGAACACCTGATGCTGATCGATCTGGGCCGCAACGACATCGGCCGCGTCGCGCAGAATGGCACCGTCAAGCTCACTGAAAAAATGATCATCGAGCGTTACTCGCACGTGATGCACATCGTCTCCAACGTCGAGGCTGAACTCAAGCCCGGCCTCAACGCGATGGATGTGCTCAAAGCGACCTTCCCCGCCGGCACGGTGAGCGGCGCGCCAAAAGTGCGCGCGATGGAAATCATCGACGAACTGGAACCCAGCAAACGCGGCATCTATGCCGGGGCGGTCGGCTACCTTGGCTTCAACGGCGACATGGATCTGGCGATCGCGTTGCGCACCGCCGTCGTGAAAGACAACATGCTCTACGTGCAGGCAGGCGCAGGCATCGTCGCCGACTCGGTGCCGGACAGCGAATGGATGGAAACGCTGAACAAGGCGCGCGCCGTGTTGCGCGCTGCGGAGATGGTGCTGGAAGGGCTGGATGCGGAAGTGCATCGGTAGGGCGGGTCACACCCGCCGGAGATCGCGTAGAGCGCAACCTCCATTGCGCCGAATGAACACATCCGGTGCAATGCGCTACGCTTATTGCACTCTACTAAAATAATTTATGTTGCGCCTAACCGAAATAAAACTGCCGCTCGGACATTCCGACAGCGACATCAAATCCGCGATCCTGAAACGACTGGGTATCGCCGACGATGAGTTGACCAACTACGTCGTGTTCAAGCGCGGCGTGGATGCGCGCAAACCTAACGCCATCCTGTTCACCTACACGCTGGATGTTGCGCTGCGCGATGAATCCACAGTTCTAGAGCGGTTCAAGAATGACCCGCATGTAAATATTACACCAGACACCAGCTACCACTTCGTCGCACAAGCCGTAAAGAATTTAACCTCGCGTCCGGTCGTAGTCGGCATGGGACCCGCCGGGCTGTTCGCCGGACTGCTGCTCGCGCAGATGGGCTTCCGCCCGCTGATCCTGGAACGCGGCAAAGAAGTCCGTGAAAGAACCAAAGATACTTTCGGCCTGTGGCGGCAAGGCGTGCTGAACCCTGAATCCAACGTACAGTTCGGCGAGGGCGGCGCGGGGACGTTTTCGGACGGGAAGCTGTATAGCCAGATCAAAGACCCGCGCTACCTGAGCCGCAAGGTGCTGGAGGAATTCGTCAGGGCGGGCGCGCCGGAAGAAATTTTATACGAGAGCCATCCGCATATCGGCACGTTCCGGCTGGTGGGCATGGTGGAGAAAATGCGCGAGACGATACAGTCGCTGGGCGGCGAGATCCGCTTCGGTAGTCGCGTGGATGATATCGAAATACAGAACGGGCAGGTCACCGGTATGGTGCTCGTCAATGGCGAGCACATCGCAACTAATCATCTGGTGCTCGCCGTCGGCCACAGTGCGCGCGATACCTTCGAGATGATTTATAAGCGCGGCATCTATATCGAGGCCAAGCCATTCTCGATTGGCTTGCGCATCGAACACCCACAGTCACTGATCGACCGAGCGCGTTACGGCAACAACGCGGGCAACCCGTTGCTCGGCGCGGCGGATTACAAGCTGGTGCATCACACCAGCAACGGACGCTCGGTGTACAGTTTCTGCATGTGTCCGGGCGGCACGGTGGTCGCCGCCGCTTCCGAGCCGGGGCGGGTGGTCACCAACGGCATGAGCCAGTATTCGCGCAACGAGCGCAACGCCAACAGCGGCATTGTGGTGGGCATCACACCGGAACAGGACTATCCGGGCGATGCATTGGCTGGAGTGGAATTTCAACGCCGCTGGGAATCGCGCGCCTTTGAACTAGGCGGCAGCAATTATCAGGCGCCCGGACAACTGGTCGGCGATTTTCTGGCAGGCAGGCCTTCGACGAAATTCGGCGCGGTACAGCCCTCCTACACACCCGGCGTTCATTTGACCGACCTGTCCAGCGCGCTGCCCGATTACGCCATCGCCGCGATCCGCGAAGCGCTGCCCGCCTTCGCCAAACAGATCAAGGGATTCGATCTGCCCGATGCGGTGCTGACCGGCGTGGAGACGCGCACCTCCTCGCCGATACGCATCAAGCGCAACAACGATGATTTGCAAAGCATCAACACCAAAGGCCTGTACCCGACCGGCGAAGGCGCCGGCTATGCGGGTGGAATACTTTCGGCAGCGGTGGACGGTATCAGGGTTGCCGAAGCCGTGGCTTTGAGTATGATGCGTGCGAACAGCTAACAACAAATCGTCGTTCCCGCGAAAGCGGGAACCCAGTTATATAGCAAGCTGGATCCCCCCTTCGCGGGAATGACGACATAGAACAGGACTTGAACATGTTACTAATGATCGACAATTACGATTCCTTCACCTACAACCTGGTGCAGTATTTCGCCGAGCTGGGCGCGGATGTGGTGGTGCATCGCAACGACGAAATCAGCGTGGCGCAAATCGCCGCGCTCAACCCGCAACACATCGTGGTATCGCCCGGCCCATGCACGCCCAACGAAGCCGGCGTGTCGGTCGCGGCGATACAACAGTTCGCCGGCAAGATTCCGATCCTCGGTGTGTGTCTCGGCCATCAGAGCATCGGCCAGGCCTTCGGCGGACGCATCGTCCACGCCAAGCAGTTGATGCACGGCAAGACTTCCGCAATCCATCACAACAACGCCAGCGTGTTTCATGGGCTGCCCAATCCGTTCACCGCAACACGTTATCATTCGCTGGTGATCGAGCGCGAGACGCTGCCGGATTGTCTGGAGATCACCGCCTGGACCGACGACAACGAGATCATGGGCGTGCGTCACAAGACACTGGCCGTGCATGGCGTGCAGTTCCATCCCGAGTCCATCCTCACCGAACACGGGCATGACATGCTGAGGAATTTTTTGAACGGAGCAAAATAAACTGTCATTCCCGCGAAAACGGGAATGACAACCCATAAGGAGCGACTTGTGAACTACTCGCAGACATTAACAAAACTGATCGACCGCCACGACCTGCCGTTCGCCGACATGCGCGAACTGACGCAGCACATCATGGGCGGGCAACTCACTCCGGCGCAGATCGCGGCGGTATTGATCGCGCTGCGCATGAAGGGCGAAACGGTCGATGAAATCGCCGCAGCCGCTGCGGTGATGCGTGAATTGTCCACCAAGGTGAAAGTAAAGCACACCGGACACCTGATCGACACCTGCGGCACCGGCGGGGACAGCACACAAACTTTCAACATCTCCACCGCCAGCGCATTCGTCGCAGCCGCTGCCGGAGCGCACGTCGCCAAACACGGCGGACGCTCGGTCTCCAGCACCTGCGGCAGCGCGGACGTGCTGGAAAAACTCGGTGTAAATGTGAGCCTGACCGCCGACCAAGTCGCGCACTGCGTGGACCAAATCGGCATCGGCTTCATGTTCGCGCCCAACCATCACAGCGCGATGAAACACGCCGCGCCGGTGCGCCGCGAACTCGGCGTGCGCACCTTGTTCAACCTGCTCGGCCCGCTCACCAATCCGGCCGGTGCACAGAATCAGGTGATCGGCGTGTTTCATCAATCGCTCACCGCCAAACTCGCGCAAGTGCTGGCCTCGCTCGGCAGCCGTCATGTGCTGGTGGTGCACGGCGCGGATGGCATGGATGAAATCTCGATCAGCGAAGGCACTTACATCGCGGAACTGAAAGACGGCAAGGTCAGCGAATACACCGTGCACCCCGACCTGTTCGGCCTGGCCAGCGCGCCGATCAATTTGCTGCGCGTTGCCAACGCCGACGAGGCGTGCGAAAAATTATTGGGCGTGTTGAACAACGAAGTCGGCGCGCCGCGCGACATCGTGCAACTGAATGCCGGTGCGGCGATCTACGTGGCGGGGCTGGCGAACACGCTGGAAGACGGCGTGGCGAAAGCCGATAGTGTGATCGCCAGCGGCGCGGCGAAAATCAAACTGGATCAACTTATTTCGTCGAGCAACAGTTTCAAAACTTGATCTCAACTATTACCTCCCCCGGCTTTCACGAACGTCCGCTGTCGGGCAGTGTAATAACGAGGGTGTAAAAGATTGGGCTTCCCCCGGTTTTTCGTCTTCCAAGAGGTGGGTTTCATGCTGCCAGTTTTTCATCTTGTTTGGCGTTGAACCAGTCTGCCAGAAACTGCATCGGTGACTTGTAGCCCAGCGTCGAGTGTGATCGTTTCCGGTTGTAGAACACCTCGATATATTCGAAGCTCAAGGAAGCCAAGCTGAAGTGATTCGGCGAGGTTTCGCAGTGCAAAGAAAAACCCGCGAAAGCGGGTTTTTTATTTTTGGCGGATGGGCGGAACGCAGCAATACTTACCCTTGTTATAACAACTTGATCGCTGGCTTTATCCCTGTGCGGACCGATTTCTTCATTTTTTCGTCGAATGTCGCGAATTTGTTTGCGCGCTGGCTGGAAGCCAGATGCAATGCGTCGGCGAAATCCATGCCATCTCCACACCATTGCAGCGCCTGAATAATCACCGGCGGCTGTTCTATCTCGACATTGGCAAGACCGCTCAATTTACGAAACGCGTTTACCACGACATTGCCATCGAGGCGGTACAGGCGGCGCAGCACCCACGCGGTTTCCAGCAAAACGGTTTTCGGGATGAAAATCGTTTCTTTTTTAAAAAGTGCGGCGGCACGCTTGGATTGCACGGGATCGTCATTGGTAAGCAGTCTCACCAGCACATTGGTGTCAACCGTGTGCATGACGCGCCTTGGTTTCTGTCGTGATCGTCTTGTCCATATCCGCTACGCTGTGCGGCTTGCCTGCATAGCCTGTGCAGCCCACGACTTCATTCAGCGTAGTCGCGGGGAATGCCTTGATCGGCCGCAGCAGCACACCGTCACTGGTATTCTCGACAGAAAACTCGAACCCCGCCTTCCACTGATTGGCCGAGCGTATGGCAGCTGGCAGAATTACCTGCCCCTTGCTGGATAGTTTGGTGGTCTTCATGCTGTTGCCCTCCTGGTAAGAAAAAGGTAAGACATGCTAGATGAAAAGCCACCGTATAGAAACTGCGGGGGTTTTGCGGGCAGACATGGATATTTTTTGTAGGTTGGGTAGGATGGGTAGGATGGGTGGAGCGTAGCGATACCCATCGCTGCGGAACTAACCGATAAATTGATAGGTATCGCTACGCTCCACCCATCCTACCTTGCTTTGCTTTTCATCTGACGCTGTTGGTTTTCAGATTGAGAGACGGTAGTTTAACTTTGAACCCAAGCTTTCGCTTCATTGTAATCCGTAAACACCCGTATATCCGCATCCACGAAGATGCGCGACAGCCATGCCTGCCAGGTGATCCACTGGTCGTCGGTGACCACGGCGATCTTGCTGAAGTCGTGGTTGTGTTCGCGACTGAAGAATTTGAGTTCTTCCCAGGCCACGTCCAGCGTGTAGTCGAGCATCGCGCGCAGGTCGAACAGCAGGTTCACCGCGCCGGGGGATTTCAGTTTGTACAACGATTGTTCTTCGAACGTCTTGAAATCGGCGATGGTGAATTCGCCGAGCACGGCGACGTTGACGAGGTTTTGAGTTTGTTCAATGGTGATCATTTTTGGAGCTTTCTGAATGTTTGGGAGACAGGCGTAAGCTTAACACGCCACCGCCTATGATGAACGCCATGCCCAGCCAACTGGAAAGCGGCAGCAGTTCATTCCACAGCAATATGCCGAACAGGCTGGCGAATATGATGGTGCTGTACGACAGGCTGCTGACCACCAACGTGTTGCCGGTGCGGAAGGCGCGCGTCATGGCGAGCTGGGCGAGCGTGGCGCTACCGCCCAGCCCGAGCAGGATGGCAAGGCCTTGCGGGGTGATCGCGTGCAGCGTGCCGAACAACATCCATGCGCCACTGCCGATGGTGGCGATCAGGCTGAAATAAAACACGGTGCGCGTATCCGGTTCGCCGAAAATGCCGAGTTGCTTGACGTTGAGAAAGGCGACCCCGGCGAGCAAGCCGGAAATCAGGCCGAGCAAGCCGGGCAGCAGCTGGTCACGTTGCAAGGTCGGGTGCAATAGCAGCATCACGCCGATGAATCCCACCGCGATGGCGAGGGTCAGCGGCAGGTGGAATTTATCCTTGAACACCAGCATGGTGAGCAGGGTGAGGAACAGCGGCGCGGTGTAGTTGAGGGTGACGGCGGTGGCGAGCGGCAGCACGGTGATGCAGTAGAAGTACAGCGCGAGCGCCACCGATCCGGAAATGCCGCGCCACAAATGGTTGCGCACGTATATCGTGGAAATACTGATGCGCTGCTGGCGCATGATGAGGTAGACCAACAGCAGGCCGAACAACGAGCGGTAGAACACCAGTTCGATATGGGAAAAATACGCCGCGCCGAGTTTAACGAATACGCCCATGCAGGCGAACAGGAGTCCGGCGACCAGCATCCAGAGGGAGCCGAAGTTCTTCGTCATTCCGGTTGAAGTTTCTGTTTTAATCACAGATTGCCCATTAACCGCAAACCCCTCCCAGCCTCCCCTTGTCAGGGGAGGAGCGGATTCGGTTCTCCCCCTGACAAGGGGGAGTTAGAGGGGGTTTGGGGTGCATCCGTCTAATGGAAAACAAGCGGCGGGAATGCAATCAGGGATGTGTCGCAAGATTGCGGCGCAGGTATTCGTGGAAATGCAGCATGCCGTCTTCGGTGGGCGACTGGTACGGGCCGTGCTCCTCGATGCCGCGCTGGTACAGCGACTTGCGCCCCTGGTGCATGCGCAGGCAGATGATGTCGTCCTCTGCTGCGGTTTCCTGATACGCCTTTTGTTCGGCTTCCACGTATTCGCGCTCGAACAACACGATGTCTTCCAGATAATAGAATTCGACGATGTTGGTGCAGGCTTCCGGCCCGCGCGGAATGATGGTGCTGACCACCAGCGTGCCGGGATACCACTCGACCATGATGTTGGGGTAATAGGTCAGCCAGATCGCGCCGTATTTCGGCAGCTTGCCGTTGTGATAGCGCAGCACCTGCTCCTGCCACTTGCCATACACATCGCTGCCGACTTTGCGCAGATTGTTTCTGATGCCGACGGTTTGCACGCTGTACTGCTCGCCGAACTCCCACTTGAGGTTGTCGCAATCCACGAAATTGCCCAGGCCGGGGTGGAACGGCCCGACGTGATAATCCTCCAGATACACCTCGATGAAAGTTTTCCAGTTGAAGGCATATTCGTCCACTTCGACGCGATCCAGCATGTAGCCGGAGAAATCGAGGTCTTGCATCACGCCGACTTTGGCCAGATCCTTGGCGATGTCGCGTTTGCCCGCAAACAGCAGGCCGTTCCAGTTTTGCAGCGGCGTTTTGTTCAGATGCAAACAGGGATTTTGCGGGAAGTGCGGCGCGCCGAGCAGTTCGCCGCTGGTCGTGTAGGTCCAGTGATGTATTGGGCAGACGATGTGTTGCGCGTTGCCGCGTCCTTGCAGCATGATGGCCTGGCGATGGCGGCAGATGTTGCTGAGCAGCTCCACGCCATGCTGGTTGCGCACCAGCATTTGCGCCCCGCCGTCCATAACATGGTAATCGCCGAGGCTGGGAACCATCAGTTCATGGCCGACATAATTCGGCCCTTGCGCGAACAGCAGGCGTTGTTCGGATTCCAGCGCTTTGGGATCGAAATACCAGCCGAGCGGCGGCTGGACCGGGACATGGGTGAGTTGTTTTATAGTGGCGATATTGGACATGCCCGCATCATCCTTGCAATTAGCGAATACGGTGAGATAGGCACGGATTGTCCCCGAAATTAATTGGGGGGGCAACAATAATTGGCTGAGTCGGATGGTGTTGGGTAAAATGCCGGTCTTTACTCACGCGGAGACTGCCATGGTCGCCCAATTAAAAAAAACAGGAGCGCAACAGGAAATGAGTTTCGAGGCGGCAATGGCCGAGATCGAACAAATCGTCGCCGACATGGAAGCGGGCAAGCTGTCGCTGGAAGATTCGCTGGCGGCCTATAAACGCGGCGCGGAGCTGTTGTCGTTCTGCCGCATCCGCCTCGAAGACGCGCAGCAGCAGGTGCGCGTGCTGGAAGACGGCGTGCTGAAGGATTTTTCTTCCGGCGGTGAGGCTGAAAAAAATTGATAGGCATTGATTTTCAGAGTTGGGTCGCGGCTCGGCAGGTGCGTTGCGAGAACGTATTGCGCGAGTCGCTGCCGCGTGCGGAAGTCGCCCCGCAGCGATTGCACGAGGCGATGCGCTACGCGGTTCTGGATGGCGGTAAGCGCGTGCGCCCGTTGCTGGTGTTCGCGGCGGGCGAGTTGGCCGGCGCGGATGCGGCGCGTTTGAATATCGCAGCGGCAGCGGTGGAGCTGATTCATGCCTATTCTCTGGTGCATGACGACATGCCGTGCATGGACAATGACGTGCTGCGCCGTGGCAAACCGACTTGCCATGTCGAATACGACGAAGCGACCGCGTTGTTGGTCGGCGACAGCCTGCTAACGCTGGCGTTTCAATTGCTGGCGGAACATCGTTTGAGCGATGACGCGACGCGCCAACTGGACATGATCAAGCTGCTGGCGGCGGCCTCCGGTTCGCGCGGCATGGCGGGCGGGCAGGCGATAGACCTCGCCGGCGTGGGCAAGTCGCTCACGCTCCCCGAGCTGGAATTCATGCACATTCATAAGACCGGGGCGCTGATACGCGCAGCGGTGTTGCTGGGTGCGCACTGCGGGCCAGAACATCGCGCAGCACCCGCAAGGGGTACGCCGGTGGATGCCCCGCTGCTGCGCAGCGACCCTTCCGCAGCAAGCTGCACTCCTACAACACTGGCTAAATTGGATCGTTTCGGCAAGCTGATCGGCCTGGCGTTTCAGGTGGTGGACGATGTGCTGGACTGCGCAGCGGATACCGCCACGCTGGGCAAAACGGCGGGCAAGGATGCGGATAACGACAAGCCGACTTATGTCACGCTGCTGGGCATACAAGGCGCGCGAGAGATGGCGCAACAACTGCATCGCGAGGCGCTGGAATCCTTGGCAGAGATCGGTGATGCGGCGCAGCGCTTGCGGGAGTTGGCTGATTTTATTGTTCTGAGAAAGTTCTGATGAGAACCTTTATAACGGCTCCATCAGGTAGGGTGGATAAAGCGCCGTCAGGCGTGTATCCACCATCGGTTGGTGGATACGCCGCGCCCCTCACCTCAATCCTCTCCCGCAGGCGGAAGGGGAGGCAAACGTGAAAAGCGCTTATTGTTTCCTGCGTCTTTATCCACCTTACCTTTAATCGTGCCGGGAAAGTTCTGATGTATTCATTGCTCAACACCATCAACACCCCCGACGATCTGCGCCGTTTGGAGCGCGCGCAGTTGCCGCAACTCGCCGATGAGTTGCGCCAGTTTCTGATCGAATCGGTGAGCAAGACCGGCGGGCATTTATCTTCCAATCTCGGCACGGTCGAATTGACCATCGCGCTGCATTACATTTTTAACACGCCGGAAGACAAGCTGGTGTGGGATGTGGGACACCAGACCTACGCGCACAAGATACTCACCGGACGGCGCGAGGCGATGAGCGGGCTGCGCATGGCGGGCGGTATCGCCGGATTCCCCAAGCGCGAAGAAAGTCGCTATGACACGTTTGGCACCGGGCATTCCAGCACCTCGATTTCGGCGGCGCTGGGCATGGCGGTGGCGGCGCAACTGCAAGGTTCTGAGCGCCGCGCCGTGGCGGTCATCGGCGACGGGGCGATGAGCGGCGGCATGGCCTTCGAGGCGCTCAATAACGCCGGTGCGATGGATGCGAATCTGCTGGTCATTCTCAACGACAACGACATGTCCATTTCGCGCCCGGTCGGCGCGCTGAATAATTATCTGGCCAGGCTGATGTCGGGGCGTTTTTATGCGGCGATGCGGCGCGGCAGCGAAAAGATGCTCAAGGGGATGCCACCGGTGCTGGAATTTGCCAAGCGTGCCGAAGAACATTTCAAGGGCATGGTGATACCGGGCACGCTGTTCGAGGAATTCGGCTTCAACTACATCGGCCCGATTGACGGCCACGATCTGGATGTGTTGCTGGATACCTTGAGCAATATCCGCAAACTGAGCGGCCCGCAGTTTTTGCACATCGTCACGCAAAAGGGCAAGGGCTACCCGCTGGCCGAACAGGATTGCCTGCTCTACCACGGCGTCAGTAAATTCGATCACACACTAGGCATCGCCGCCAAACCTGTCCAGAATAATGTCGCTGGGCAGGCCGCCAGGCCGACTTACACCCAGGTGTTCGGTAAATGGCTGTGCGATATGGCGGAGCAGGATGAACGTTTGATCGGCGTCACACCGGCGATGTGCGAAGGCTCCGGCATGGCGGAATTTGCCGGGCGTTTTCCGACGCGCTATTTTGACGTGGGTATTGCCGAGCAGCACGCGCTCACCTTCGCGGCCGGGCTGGCCTGCGACGGCTACAAGCCGGTGGTGGCGATTTACTCTACATTTTTGCAGCGCGCTTACGATCAACTCATCCACGACATCGCGATACAGAATCTGCCGGTGGTATTTGCGATTGATCGGGGTGGCTTGGTTGGTGCAGATGGCGCAACCCACGCAGGCAGCTTCGACCTGACCTATTTGCGCTGCATCCCGAACCTGACGGTGATGACTCCGGCTGACGAAAACGAATGCCGCCAGATGCTCTACACTGCCTTCCATCTGAATACACCGAGCGCAGTACGCTACCCGCGCGGCATGGGGCAGGGCGTGGAGGTCAACGCTGAGATGCGCGCGTTAGCGGTTGGCAAGGGTGAAGTGCGTCGCGCGGGCAAGCGCGTGGCGATTCTGGCATTTGGTTCCATGCTGGCTCCCGCGTTGAAGGCGGCTGAACAACTCGATGCGACGGTAGCGAACATGCGTTTCGTCAAGCCGCTGGATGCCGAATTGGTATTGCGCCTGGCGCGCGAGCATGAGCTGCTGGTCACGGTGGAAGAAAACACCGTGCAGGGCGGGGCGGGCAGTGCGGTGGCGGAGTGTTTGCAGCAGCACGGTACGGTCATTCCCCTGCTGCAACTCGGTTTGCCGGATCGGTTCATCGAACAGGGCGAACCTAAACAAATGCTGGCGGATTGCGGTTTGGACGCCAACGGCATGGCCGCATCCATTAGAAATAAATTAACCAACTGAATTTGTCGGGATTGGTTATAATTTTGCATCTTCACAACGCAAAAGGAACACACTATGAATATGCCCGTCCCCCATCACATCGTCGATGTGCAAAGCATGGCAGATACGCGCCACCTGGCGATCAATCGCGTCGGCATCAAGAGCATCCGTCATCCGGTCAAGGTCAAGGACAAGAGTATCGGTGTGCAACACACCATCGCCACTTTCAACATGTACGTGCATTTGCCGCATAACTTCAAAGGCACGCACATGTCGCGCTTCGTCGAGATACTCAACCAGCACGAGCGCGAGATCTCGGTGGAGTCGTTTGGAACCATCCTGCACGAAATGGTCACGCGTCTGGAAGCGCAGTCCGGCTACATCGAAATGAGTTTCCCGTATTTCGTGAACAAGACGGCGCCGGTATCCGGCGTGCAAAGCCTGCTCGATTACGATGTGACCTTCATCGGCGAGATCATCGACGGCAAAACACAATTCACCATGAAAGTGCTGGTTCCGGTGACCAGTCTGTGCCCATGCTCCAAAAAGATCTCCGAGCGCGGCGCGCATAATCAGCGGGCGCACGTCACGCTCACGCTGCGCACCAATGATTTCGTCTGGATCGAAGATGTTGTTCGGATCGTAGAGGAGCAAGCCTCTTGCGAGTTATACGGCTTGCTGAAACGTCCCGACGAAAAATTCGTCACCGAACGCGCTTACGACAATCCGAAATTCGTCGAAGACATGGTGCGCGACGTGGCGGCGGCATTGAATGCCGATGAGCGAGTCGATGCCTACATCGTGGAGTCGGAAAACTTCGAATCTATCCATAATCATTCGGCGTATGCCTTGATCGAGCGCGATAAAACATTGTAGGGGCGTATTGCCATACGCCCCTACATGACATGAAACCTATCGCCATCTTCCGCCATGCAGCGACCGAAGGTCCCGGCTACCTCGCAGAATTCCTCAATCAACGGCAAATCCCGTGGCAGTTGATCCGCATTGATGCGGGCGACGCCGTGCCACAAAACGCATCGGCCTATTCGGGACTGGTTTTCATGGGCGGGCCGATGAGCGTCAACGACGACCTGCCTTGGATAGCGCCGGCGCTGGCGTTGATCCGCGATGCCGTGGCGCGCGACATTCCGCTGTTGGGGCATTGTCTTGGCGGGCAACTGATTTCCAAAGCGTTGGGCGGAACAGTTACACGCAATCCGGTCAAGGAGATCGGCTGGAGCGAGGTGGCGGTGTCGGATAACGACATCGCGCGCAACTGGTTTGGCGAGATAAAAAAATTTCAGGCATTCCACTGGCACGGCGAAACCTTCACGCTGCCGAAAGGGGCGACACACCTGCTGTCCAGCGCGCATTACGCCAATCAGGCCTACGCCATCGGCAAACACCTCGCGCTGCAATGCCATGTCGAGATGACTGCGGAAATGATTGCGGTCTGGTGTGCGGTGGGCGCCAGCGAAATCGCTGCCAGCAGCAGTCCGGCGGTGCAATCCGCAAACGAGATGCGACAGCAAATGAATGGCAAGCTGCCGCGGTTAAACAGCGTGGCGGATCAGCTGTATAGTCACTGGGTCAGGGGCTTATCCGCTTAACGAACCAGCCGCTAAATGTTGCTGGTGGAATTTGCCGACTTGGCGATAATGATCGCGCTTCAGCCGTACAGGGAGCTTTATTTATCGACCACATCAAGGAGAATTACATGAAAAAACTGATCGCATTGGCCTGTTTGGGTTTAGCATTTGTTGTCTCCCTCCAGCCTTCGCGGGTGCGCAGCAGGACAAAATGAGGGGCTGCAACAAGGAAGCCAAGACTGATAACCTGAAGGGAGCAGATCGCAAAGCGTTTATGAGCAAGTGTCTGAAAAAGGATTACGTGCTGAAGTCAGCCGCACCAGCCGCAGCTCCTGCCAAGGCGGATGCCAAGCCGACCGCTAGTGCTGCCGCTCCTTCCGCAAAGGCGAAGCAACAGGACAAGATGAAGTCTTGCAATGCGGATGCTAAATCCAAGGCACTCAAGGGCGATGAGCGCAAGAAGTTCATGAGCTCCTGCCTCAAGGGTTAAGCTTCATTCGCCGCACCGGAAACGCGCCGCAAGGCGCGTTTTTCTTTGCGGCTGTATAATCCATACTCTTTACGCGACTAGGTCGCGTTTTACATTTTGAAGGTTGCATGATTAAAAAACTCCTCAAGCGAGTATTTGGCAAGTCTGCCAAAACAAAATCAGCAGGCAATGCCCAAGTAATCCCGTTTGCCTTGCACAGAGTGGCGCGCGAGCAGATCAGCTACGGCGCGCAAAAAGTTACCGATGGCCTGCAGGCGGCTGGCTACCAGGCCTATGTGGTGGGCGGTGCGGTGCGCGATCTGTTGCTGGATCGCACGCCCAAGGATTTCGATATTGCGACCGACGCCACGCCGGAGGAGGTGCGCCGGGTGTTTCGCCGTTCACGCATTATCGGGCGGCGTTTTCGTTTGGTGCATGTGTTGTTTGGCGAAGAGACGGTGGAGGTGTCCACTTTCCGCCGCATGATCGAAGCGGAAGATGCGCAGACCGACGAGCATGGCCGCCTGCTGCGCGACAACGAATTCGGCGATCAGGAGCAGGATGCGGCGCGCCGCGATTTCACCGCGAACGCGCTGTTCTACGATCCGTCCACACAAGAGATTTACGACTATCACGGCGGTTATGCGGATACCAGCAAACATCTGCTGCGCATGATCGGCGACCCCGAAACGCGCTACCGCGAAGACCCGGTGCGGATGCTGCGCGCGGTGCGTTTGTCCGCCAAGCTGGGCATTACGCTGGATGCGGCGACCGCCGCGCCGATCGCCGGGATGAAGGACTTGCTCGACAACGTGCCGAAGGCGCGGTTGCTCGACGAAGTGCTGAAGATGCTGTTGTCCGGCCACTCGGTGGAATGCATTCAACAGTTGCACAAGATGAATCTGCATCACGGCTTGCTGCCGCTGCTGGATGTGATCATGGAACAGCCGATGGGCGAAAAATTCATCATGCTGGCGTTGCGCAATACCGACGAGCGCCTCAGCCAGGACAAACCGGTTTCACCCGCGTTCCTGTTTGCGGCATTGCTCTGGCACGAGGTGCTGGCGGCGTGGAATCTGCGTTTGCAGCAAGGCGAGCGTCCGGTGGGTGCGATGCACGCGGCGATGGATGAGGTGCTAGCCAAGCAAAGGGCGCAGCTCGCCATTCCGCATCGCGTCGACGCGGTGATGAAGGAAATCTGGTTGATGCAGCAACGCCTGGAGCATCGCGCCGGACAACGCCCGTACCGCTTGCTGGAACAGCCGCGCTTCCGCGCCGGGTACGATTTTCTGCTGCTGCGCTGCGCCAGCGGTGAAGTGGATGACGAGCTCGGGCTGTGGTGGGATGAGTTTCAGGACGCCAGCGACGAGCGGCGCGCGGAAATGTTGCAGCCGGAACAGGCCGAAGACAAAAAACGCCGCCGCCGCAAGCCGCGCAAGAAACCCGAAGTGCCCCCAGTGAATGAGGCTGTAGTGGATGGGCAATTAGCCGATGATCCGGTAGTGGGTGAGCAGACAGCGTAATGCCGCCGCACATCGCCTTTATCGGACTAGGCAGCAATCTGGAAGATCCGCCCGGCCAATTGCAACGCGCCCTTGCCGCCATAGCTAAGTTGCCAGACACGCAGTTGCTGGCACAGTCTTCGCTGTATCGCAGCGCGCCGCTGGGCTATCCGGATCAGCCGGATTTCGTCAATGCAGTGGCGAACATCGCCACGACTTTAACGCCACAAGTCCTGTTGCAAGCTTTGTTGCAAATCGAGCATCAGCACGGTCGCGAGCGCACCTTTCGCAACGCGCCGCGCATACTGGATCTGGATGTGTTGCTGTATGACGATGTGCAACTGCACGAATCTGGCCTGACCATTCCGCATCCGCAGATGCACCTGCGCGCTTTCGTGCTGCTGCCGTTGCTGGAGATCGCGCCTGATTCCAGCATCCCCGGCATAGGTCGGGCAGAGCTGGCGCTTGTAAAATGTCAGAATCAAATATTGGAGCGGCTTGCAGATAGGGGCGCATATGTTGTTTGATCGTTATCGTTATATAGTTGTGGAAGGCCCGATAGGCGTCGGCAAGACCAGTCTTGCGCGGCGCCTCGCAGAACATATTGCTGCCGCGACGCTGCTGGAAAAGCCGGAGGAGAATCCGTTTCTTGCCCAGTTCTACCGGGATCCGCCGCGCTATGCGCTGGCGACCCAATTGTTCTTCTTGTTTCAGCGCGGCAACGAAGTGCGCGACCTGGCGCAGATGGATCTGTTTCGTTTGAGCACCGTAGCGGATTATCTGTTCGAGAAGGACCCATTGTTTGCGCGGCTTAACTTGAACGACGAAGAATTCGTGTTGTATCAGCAGATCTATAGCAACTTGAAATTGCAAGCACCCGTGCCGGATCTGGTGATTTATTTGCAGGCCGCGCCGGAAACGCTGGCGGAACGCGTGCGCCGCCGCGCCCAGCCATATGAAAACGGCATCAGCGAAGATTATTTATTTCGCCTGGCACAAAGCTACAGCGAATTCTTCTATCATTACGACGCGGCGCCGGTGTTGATGGTGAATAGCGAACACCTGAATTTTGTCGCCAGCGATGAGGATTTCATGTTGCTGTTGAAGCGTATCGAGGAAATGCGCGGTCCACGCGAGTTCTTCAGCAGAGGATAATTCGATTTCGCAATCGGGGCAGAAATAATGGGTACGCTTGCGCACCATCGCCAATTGGTGCGTAAACGCACCCACGTCATTGCACTTTCAATTTAGAAATGGAATAAAGCATTTATGTGGCTTCGGTAACAGGAACGTTCGGCAAGCTCCGCACCCCAACATCCCTCTGCCACAATTGCGAGATGATTTGCTTCGTTTTGTCTGGCGCAGCACTGCTCCAGAACTGTTCAGTGCCGGCACACGCCTCGTGTGATAACAGGTCAGCGGCTACCAGTCGGCGGCGGAGTTCACGAGCGATGGCTGCAGCGGGGTCAATGATAGCAACCGACGAGCCGCAGATTTCCCGAATCAGCGAGGCGAGAAACGCGTAATGTGTGCAGCCCAGCACAAGGGTGTCGGCATGCTGTGCCAGCAATGGCAAGACATATTGCCCGACCAATGCGCGGGTTTTGTCACCGGATAGATCACCGGCTTCCACTTGTTCGACCAGTCCGGGACACGCCTGCATCAGAATTTTTACACCAGTGCCAAACCGGTTGTGCAGTTTGGCAAAACTGTCGCTGGCAATCGTCCTGCTGGTGGCCAGAACGCCGATCACACCAGATTTAGTGTGCGCCACCGCAGGCTTGACGGCGGGCTCCATCGCAATGATCGGTATCAAAAATTTTGCGCGCAATGTTTCTATCGCGGCACTGGTCGCTGTATTGCAAGCCACCACGATGGCCTTGGCGTTCTGGCTCGCCAGAAACTCGACCATGGCAATAGACCTTGCTTCAATCAACTGCGCGGGCTTGTCGCCATACGGCGCATGCCCGGAATCTGCCGCATACAGCAGGTTTTCATGCGGCAGCTCACGACGTATTTCGCGCAGCACCGATAATCCGCCTACGCCGGAATCGAAAACTCCTATTGGATTTGTGGCGGTCATGTTACGAGTTTTAGAAAGCACGTTGGGTTAAGTCCGCGTAGGTTGGGTTAGCGCACAGCGCGTGACCCAACATCGGTTATCAAAGGCGTTGGGTTACGCGGTGAGGCCACCCAACCTACTTTTTCGCCCCCATCTTCAACGCGCGCAACCTGCCTTGTTCCAGTTCCGTCGCATTCGGCTCTATCAGCCAGCCCTGCAAATTATCCATCACCAGATCGGTCAACGCGTGCATCCAGTCGTTGCGCTCGTTGAGGCAGGGGATGTAGTGATATTCGCCGCCGCCCGCGTGCTGGAAATCCTCCTTGCCTTCCATCGCGATTTCTTCCAGCGTTTCCAGGCAGTCGGCGACAAAGCCGGGGCAGACTACGTCCACGCGTTTGGTCTTTTGTTTGCCCAGCTTCTTGAGCGTGGCGGTGGTGTAGGGCTGGAGCCATTCCGCTTTGCCGAAGCGCGACTGGAAGCTGAGGAAGTATTGATCTGGCTGCAAGCCGAGTTGTTGCGCCAGCAAACGTCCGGTCTTGTGGCATTCGCAGTGGTAGGGGTCGCCCTTGTCCAGCGTGTAGCGCGGCAGGCCGTGGAAGCTCATCACCAATTTTTCCGGCCTGCCATTTTTCATCCAGTATTCGTTGATGTTGTTCGCCAGTGCTTTGATGTAGCCCGTGTGATCGTGGAAACTTGCGATGGTGCGCAGCGCGGGAGCGTTGCGCATTTGTTGCAATTCACTGAACACCACGTCGAATGCAGTTGCGGTGCTGCTGGCGGCATATTGCGGATACATGGGCACGATCAGGATTCGCCGGCAATTCTGTTCCTTGAGCTTGCGCAGCACGCTGGGGATGGAGGGATTGCCATAGCGCATCGCGTAGTCCACCGCGAACGGCGCTTTGGTGCGCTCGCCGAGAAAGCCCTGCAGCAACACAGTTTGCCTCTCGGTATGAACGCGTAGCGGCGAACCTTCCGGTAGCCACACCGATGCATATTTCGCGGCGGATTTTTTCGGGCGCGTGTTGAGGACGACGCCGTTGAGGATCGGCCACCACATTGCCATGGGAATTTCTATCACGCGCGGGTCGCTCAGGAATTCTTTCAGGTAAGGACGCACCGCTTGCGCCGTGGGCGCATCCGGAGTGCCAAGGTTGATCAGCAGGATGCCGGTCTTGACGGGTGTGCCATGCGTGTAAGCGGGTTCGGTTTGGTAGGTCATGGGTTAGTCGCCAAAAATTCTAACTTCGTCATTCCGGCCTGCGCCAGAATGACGGATTCTGGAAGTTGGCATAATTGCCTCTCAGTTCTGTGACAGCGCGTTGCCCAGTAACCGCGCGGTGATGTCCACGATAGGAATGACGCGCTCGTAGTCCATGCGTTTCGGGCCGACCACGGCGAGCGTGCCGACCACTTGCCCGTCGACGGAATAGGGTGCGGTGATGACGCTGCACTCGTCCAGCGAGGCCAGCCCGGATTCGCTGCCGACGAAGATATGGATGCCTTGTCCCCTGCGGCTGGCGTCGAGCAGTCGCAGCAGCTCGGTTTTTTGTTCGAACAGGCTGAACAGTCCGCGCAACCGGTTCATGTCGGTGGAAAAATCCCGCACATGCAGCAGATTGTGTTCGCCGCTAATCACATAGTCTTCGGATTGTTTCGCCTGTGCCGCATCGCCCGCCGCCAGCGCCGCTGTCATCAGCGCGCTCATGTCCTGATGCAGTTGCCGCAACTCGCCGCGCAGCCGGTCGCGGATCTGCGAGAAGCTGCAGCCGATGTAATTCTGGTTGAGGAAATTGCCCGCCTCGGTGAGTTGCGATTGCGTGTAATCGCGCTCCAGCAACAGCACGCGGTTCTCCACTTCGCCGTCCGGCATCACGATGATCAGCAGCACGCGCTTTTCGCCCAGGCGCACGAATTCGATCTGGCGCACCGTGATCGCGCTGCGTTTCGCGGTGGCGACCACGCCGGCGAAGTGGGTCAGTTCGGAGAGGATGTTCGAGGCTTGCGCGATCAGCCGCGACGGGTTGTCCGGCTGTAACTTATTTTCCATCTGCTGCATGCTCACGCTGTCCAGCGGCTTGGTGACCAGCATGGTGTCGATGAACAAACGATACGCCAGGCCGGTCGGGATGCGGCCTGCCGAGGTGTGCGGGCTGCTCACCAGACCGATGCCCTCCAACTCGGACATCACGTTGCGGATGGTCGCCGAGCTGACCTCCAGGCCGGAATACTGGAGCAGCGCGCGCGAACCCACCGGCTGGCCATCGCTGATGTAGCGTTCCACCAGGGTCTTGAGCAGGATTTGAGCGCGTTCGTTGAGCATGGGGTGGATTCTACCATCGGCAAAGCAATGCTCAACCGGCTTTGCAAATCGGAATTCGTCGTTAAGGGCGAACAGCGGAGGAATGCAATGGCCATGCTGACCTGCCACCGATAAGCGGCAAAGTGGATAATCGCCCGACAAGTCGGACTCCTGCAAAGTGCAAACGGTCTGATGGATTATCCGGGTTTAATGACGACCGCCGTGTTATTCCATTTCCCCATCAATCGTCCGTTTATGCGGGGCAGGCTGTGCCCGCCGGAGATAGCTGCCGGGCGTAGCCCGATCTACGGATTATTTTAGGGCACCTCTAAAAACCCAAACTCCGTCGCGATGCTGCGTTGCTCACCCTTCGGGTGCGAGAACCTCTCCGAGGCAAGAAATTTAACGCTTACATATCAAAATAGATGGGTTGCGCGGACTTTCTTTCGCGCCTTGCCTGGCTTAGGATTTTGAATT
>JANONV010000133.1:0-1983 GCA_031421015.1 Gallionella sp.
CACCTTGGAGCCCAGGCTGGCCATCTCCAGCATTTCCTCGAAGGTAATGCTCTTCAGGCGGCGCGCTTCCGGAACCACACGCGGGTCAGTGGTGTAAACGCCATCCACATCGGTGTAAATCTGGCATTCGTCGGCACGCAACGCGGCTGCAATCGCCACGCCGGTGGTATCCGAACCGCCACGCCCCAGCGTGGTGATGTTGCCATCTTCGTCCACACCTTGAAAACCGGCCACCACCACCACGCAGTCGTCGTCCAGATCGGCACGAATATTTTGCTCGTCGATGCTGACGATGCGCGCTTTGGTGAAGGCGCTGTCGGTGAGTATCTTGACCTGCGCGCCGGTGTAGCTCTTGGCGTTCAGCCCCAGCTCCTTGAGCGCCATCGCCAACAGCCCGATGGTGACCTGCTCGCCGGAGGAGATGATCACATCCAGCTCGCGCGGATCAGGATGCTTCTGGATTTCATGGGCAAGCGCTATCAGACGATTAGTCTCGCCGCTCATCGCGGAGACCACTACCACCACCTGATGCCCTTTGGCCTTGAATTTCGCGACGCGCCGCGCCACGTTCTTGATGCGCTCCGGACTGCCAACCGATGTACCGCCGTACTTCTGCACTATCAATGCCACGATTTTTATATGCCTGACTTAAAAATGAACGCGATTTTAACGCAGTTGACCCAAAAATACGAGGCGGCGATAAGCTGGTAGCCGGTAGCTTATCAACTGCGCACAAAATGCACACCTTTGCGGCTGCCTGCTACAAGCTATACTTCCCCCATGCCTGAAATCACTCCGCGCAGCATCCCCGAAGCAGCTGCGCAACATTTGCGCGACAGCGGATATTCGCCTGCCCTGGCGCGGATATTCGCGGCGCGCGGCATCACCGACAGCAAGCAACTGGACACGGCCCTTGCCGAGCTGTTGCCGTTCGATACCCTGAAAAACGCCGCCGAGATGGCGCGTTTGCTGGCTGATGCGATCGCCGCACAGAAAAAACTCATGGTCATCGCCGACTACGATGCCGACGGTGCGACCGCTTGTGCGGTAGCCGTGCGCGGCCTGCGCGCCTTCGGTGCGCAGATCGGCTTCATCGTGCCGAACCGCTTTGAATACGGTTACGGTTTAACGCCGGAGATCGTGCAGCTTGCGGCGAAATCTAATCCGGACATTCTGATCACCGTAGACAACGGCATCGCCAGCGTCGAAGGTGTGGCCGAAGCCAATCGCCTCGGTATGCAGGTATTCGTGACCGACCATCACCTGCCCGGCGACACGTTGCCGGACGCGGCCTGCATCGTCAATCCCAATCAGCCCGGCTGTACGTTTCCCAGCAAGAACCTCGCCGGTGTCGGCGTGATGTTCTATGTGCTGCTGGCGTTGCGTGCGGAGCTGCGATCACGTGGGATATTCTCTTCCGCCGCAACCCCACACACCCCATCGCCCCCCTCAACCCACCCCAGCCCTCCCTTATCAGGGAGGGAGCGGAGGGAAGGCGCTGAGTCTCCTCCCCTGACAAGGGGAGGCCGGGAGGGGTTGGCCGAGCCCAAGCTTGCCGAACTGCTCGACCTGGTCGCCTTGGGCACCGTCGCCGACGTGGTGAAACTGGATCAGAATAATCGCATCCTGGTGCAACAGGGCTTGCAACGCATACGCGCCGGACGCGCTTGCGCCGGGATCAAAGCGTTGTTACAAGTGGCAAAAAAACATCCGTCGCGGGTCTCCAGCCATGATTTGGGATTTACCGTCGGACCGCGCCTGAATGCGGCGGGCAGACTGGACGACATGAGTTTGGGCATCAACTGTTTGCTGACCGATGACATCGCAACCGCGATGCAAATCGCTGCTAAACTCGATGCGCTCAATCGCGAGCGGCGCAGCATCGAAACGGAGATGCAGGACAGTGCGCTCGCAGCGTTGGAACAAATCAATAGTAGGGTGCGCCAAGCGCACCACGGTGCGCCATGCGGACCCAACGGAGAC
>JANONV010000134.1:0-5235 GCA_031421015.1 Gallionella sp.
CGCCGGGGAGTATCTGAAAAAAGGCTCGCAGATTTACGTCGAGGGCAGAATTACCACCGAGAAGTGGCAGGACAAGGAAGGCAAGGATCGCTACACCACCAAGATCGTGGCCAACGAAATGAAAATGCTGGACAAGAAATCGTCCGGCGGCAGTTTCGAAGTGGTGGAAAACGAGCGAAGCGAAGTTTCGAGCTCGCGGCCAAACAAGCCATCTGCCGCTTCATCCGGTAGCGCCGCAGCGCCTGCCAAGGCTGCACCTGCGGCAAAGGGCAGCTTCGATAATTTCGACGACGACATTCCATTCTAAAGGGCGCCTCTAAAAATTCAGAGTTTGCCTAAATGCAAGGCGCGTAAAAAATTTTAGTTCCGGCTAACCTAAAGGTTACCCTACTCTGAAACTTCGTTTTGCAGCGCCGTATATGTATGATATGTAAGCAAGAAATTTTTTACGCAACGCAGCAGTTGGGATACAACGAAGTTGCAGTGCAGGCTAACCTTCAGGTTATGCCGGAACTAAAATCTGGATTTTTAGAGATGCCCTAAAGCACTGCCCTGGTAGCTTCCCCCTTGAAGTGGGGAGGAGCAAAGCGGCCAGTTCTGGTCGGCACGCGGTTTGTCGGCTGTGGGATTTGAAGGTTGCTGTGTTTCAGCGTCGATTTAAACAGGATGAGCGGTATTCCAGCCGGGACGAGCGGTATTGCGGCAGGATGGCAGAAAGCGCAAAGTGTGTCTAAATCTGGGAGGCGTTGCCGCCCGACCAGACCCAAACAGGATGCCTTAACTTCGGCACAGTGGCGGCAGACATTAACGAGCGGGGTGATTAGCAATGATCGACTGGCATTCGTGGTTGTTTTGGCCCGACAGTGTGGCGCTGTCTGTCTTGACCTTGGGCATTCTGGTAATACTATTCATGTATGCGGCGCGCAAGCCGATGCACGGGGTGATCCACTCGGTATGCAATCTGGTCACCCAGTCCACCCGCTTCATTTCCCGTTGGTTATTTCTGAGTGCGGAAAACCTGCGTTTGCGCAATCAAACGGTGTTGCTGGCGCATAGTCAGGAAAGCGTGGCTTCCACGATCGACCGGGAATTCGAGCGCGTCGGTAACATCATCCGCAAAGATATGCAGGAATTTCCCGCCTTGCAGCGCAAGCTGTTGGAAGAGGTAACGCGCATCGAGGAGGACTACCGCAGATGCGGCGAGGTTCCGCCGCCGCCCCCGGAATGGGTGGGCGCGCTCGAATCGGTCTCGCAGATCAAATCGGGTGGCGATATTCCACGCAAGCTCCTGGAAGACATCAACAAGTCGATTCAGAAAATCCATGACAAGACGCTGGTGGAGTATCGGCGTTCTTATGAAGAGCGCCACAAGATACTGAAGGGAATGCAGCCGGTGTGGCGCTCGGTGGACAAGCTGATGGGGGAGATGGACAAGAAAATGCTTACCCTGCACGGCAACGCCAAACAGATCGACGACGACATGACCAAATTCGCGGGCATGCGCGCCAAGGACAGCAAGACCGAACATGCGCTGACGGTGTCCGCGTTTGTGCAGTTGGCGGTCTCCTCGCTGGTCATGGTGATCGCGATGGGCGGAGCCTTCATCAACTACAAGCTGATCGCTCTACCCATGTCGGAAATGGTGGGGGCCAGCGATTACATTACCGACAACTTAAAGACTTCGGATGTGGCGGCATTGGTGATCGTCCTGTTGGAGGTGTCGATGGGGCTGTTCCTGATGGAATCGCTGCGCATCACGCAACTGTTTCCCAAGATCGCCAGCATGGATGATCGCATGCGCCGCCGCTTGATGTGGGCTTCGCTGATTTTTCTGATTATCCTGGCGGCTATCGAGTCGTCCCTGGCGCTGATGCGTGACATGCTGATCGCCGACAAGGCCTTGTTGATGCGGGATCTGGCTTCCGCCGCACCGCCTGTGTCAGATAGCATGTTGGCAAACATACCGATGGTCGGTCAGATGATCATGGGCTTCGTGTTGCCGTTTGTGTTGGCTTTCGTGGCGATCCCGCTGGAAAGTTTGGTGCATTCGCTGCGTACCGTCATCGGCGTGCTGCTGGTGCAGGCCATGCGCGGGATCGGTTTTGCGCTCAGGTTTATCGGCGTGGTGTTCAGGCGCATCGCCAAGGTGCTCGAGTTGATCTATGACATCCCGATCATCATCCCGCTGTTGATAGAACGCTGGGTGGTGGGGTTGCGCAACAACCCGCCTGCCAAAGGCCTTGCCAAACAAGGGGGCGCATCATGAAAAGATTTCTGCTCATCTTGATCACGCTGTTCGGTGCGTTTTTCGTCGGCGCCTGTGGCGACAGCCGCATGCACAGCCACGGTGTGTATATGCTGGTGGATACGTCTGGCACCTACGCCAAGGAGATGAACAAGGCAACCAGGGTCGTCAATTATCTGCTGGCCACCCTGAATCCGGGCGATTCACTGGCGGTAGCCAAGGTGGAGACGCGCAGCTTCACTGAAAAAAATATCGTCGCCAAGGTCACCTTCGACAAGCGCCCGTCGCAGGCAACCCTGCAAAAGCGCGTGTTCAAATCCAAGATCGAGGAGTTCGCCAAGGAAATCAAAGGCAGCGCTTATACCGATATAACCGGCGGCTTGATCCAGGGAGCGGAATACCTGAACGAGACCAAGGCCGGCATCAAGACCATCATCGTCTTCTCCGATATGCAGGAAGAACTGGGCAAGGGAACGCTGCGCGATTTCCCGATCAAACTTGACGGTATCCGCATCGTGGCGTTGAACGTGACCAAGCTGGGAACCGACAACGCCGACCCCCGGCTGTACCTCGATCGGCTGGCTCGCTGGGAAGCGAGGGTGCGCAAGGCCGGCGCCACCGATTGGGTGGTGGTGAACGACCTGGAGAACAATATGGAATCCGTTTTGAAAACCCGCTGACAGCGGTTGGTTTTTCTTTTCTGCGTTCCATGACACAGCCCCGCTATCCGGCTCATCCAGGCCGGATAGCGGGGCTGCTTCCTTGGCTAGGGGGCGCACAGCACTTGCCATTGAACGGCGCAAGCGTACACAATGGGCTCCATGCCGCTTGAACCGGGAGGAGGCGCAGGGTGAGTTCACCGAACGAGCATCGCAAGGCAGCTACCGGCGCCGGGCTGCGTTATGTCACCGATGGCGTCGCCGGCATCAGCCGGCGCCGTTCCGGGAAGGGGTGGAGCTACTTCGCCGCAGACGGCTTGCGCATCAGCGACCCGAGCGCGCGCAAGCGGCTCAACTCGCTGGCGATCCCTCCGGCGTGGACCGACGTATGGATATGCCCGGATGCCGATGGCCACATCCAGGTGACGGCGCGCGATGCCCGCGGCCGCAAGCAGTATCGCTACCATCCCGGGTACCGCGAGGCGCGCGACCAGTCCAAGTTTCACCGCATGCTCGAATTCAGCGAAATCCTGCCCGTCCTGCGGAAGCGCGTGGAGCGCGATCTGCGCGCCGCTGATCTGACCCGGCGCCAACTGCTCGGAACGGTGGTGCGGCTGTTGGACAAGACGCTGATCCGCGTCGGCAACGACGAATATGCCCGCGATAACCACTCCTACGGGCTGACGACGTTGCGCAGGAAACATGTGCGGGTGAAGGGAACGATGTTGCGTTTCATCTTTCGCGGCAAGAGCGGTGTCGAGCACTCGGTGGCCTTCAACGACCCGCGAATCGCCCGCATCGTCCAGCGTTGCCAGGATCTGCCCGGGCAGGAAATGTTCCAGTACCTGGATGAGTTCGGGAAGCGCAAGCCCATTGCATCGGACGACGTGAACGACTATCTTCGGGAAGTCACCGGCCGCGACGTCACGGCCAAGGATTTCCGCACCTGGGGCGGCACGATGGCGGCCGCCGTGGAGTTGCGGGCGATAGGACCGGCGACCAGCCGCCGCGAGGCGGATCGGAACATAGTCCGGGCGCTCGACGCGGTGGCGGAGCGGCTCGGCAACACGCGCGCCGTGTGCCGCAAGTACTACGTTCATCCCGCGCTGTTTAGCGCCTATCATCTGGGCAACACGGCGCCTCCTTCCGCTGCGGCGATGCCGCGCCGCGCCAGCCGCAAGTTGTCTGCGACCGCATTGCGGCGCGACGAGGTCGTGGTGCTGCAATTTCTCCGCGAGATTGTGTCGGCCGCATAAACGTAAAGCAGAGAAAGTGCGACAGGCTGCAAGATATGATGAGAGCTGCGGGAAACAGAATCGCCGTGTCGATTATTTTCATAATCCAAACCCCAAACAAATCCTGTAAAATGCAACTCGCGGGCTTAATCCTTAATCCGGCTTTCAGAATTAAGCTTTGTGGAAGAGGCGCGATTCGGCCGGATTCCATATTTCCCATGACTGAGGAGAATATTGATGAACAAGATTGTTGGCTTGCTGGCAGTCGTTATCCTGTTGGTTGGAGCCGCCGGCTATTATTTTATGCAACAGGATGCGACCCCTGAACCACCGCCTATTACGGCGTCTCCTGAACCCATTGCTCCGGTCGCCCCGGTAGAACCGGCACCTCAGCCGGTTCTGGAAAGTGCGGCGCCCCCGCTTCCTCAGTTGAAAGACAGCGATCCGGTCATGCGCGAGGCGCTTTCCGATCTATTGGGCGCAGACACGTTCAAAAAATATTTCCGTCTTGATGAGATCGTGCGGCATATCGTTGTGACGATAGACAATCTTCCGCGCAAGACCGCCGCGGCACGTCTGTTCCCCACCAAGCCGGTCGGCGGAAAATTTCTCACCGGAGGCGACGAGGAAAATCTTGTGATCTCCCCGAAGAATGCGGCTCGCTACACGCCTTACGTGCGCATCGCCGAAATGGTGGACGCCAGGAAACTGGTGGCCGTCTATACCCGTTTTTCCCCTCTGTTTCAACGCGCGTATCAGGAGTTGGGATACCCGACCGGCTCCTTCAACGACCGGCTCATCACGGTGATCGACCATTTGCTCGACGCCCCGGAAGTCAAAGGGGCGGTGCGGCTGGTTCAGCCCAATGTTATGTTTCAGTATGCGAATCCGGCTTTGGAAGCGCAGTCTGCCGGCCGCAAGATACTGATGAGGATGGGTCTTGAGAATGGGGCAAAGATCAAGGGCAAATTACGGGAGATCCGCCGCGAATTGGCCGGCCAGCTTTCGAAATAATTATCGGCGGGCTGAGGGTATTCCAGTCGAGTGGGCTGATTCCAATTTTATTCCAAAACGACAATAATTTTGTAGGGTGCGC
>JANONV010000135.1:0-4868 GCA_031421015.1 Gallionella sp.
CCCACCGGCTTCATTCCGCCCGATGATCTGTCGCAGACCCAAGTGACCATCTCGCTGCCGCCCGGCAGCACCTTCCAGCAGACTTATGCGGCGGCTGAGCAGGCGCGCGAAATGGTGCAAAAAAATCCGCATGTGAAGCTGATCTACACCGCTATTGGCGGCGGCAATACCGGCGGCGACCCGTTCGCGCATGGCGGCGCGGCGGAGGTGCGCAAAGCCACGCTCACCATCAATATGACCCCGCGCGGCGAACGGCATGGCGTGAGCAAACAGACGGTCGAGGCGGAATTGCGTGCAGCGGTTTCCGAACTGCCTGGCGCGCGCGTCAAGGTAGGTTTCGGCGGTTCAAACGAAAAATATGTGCTGGTGCTGGCCGGTGAAGATGCCCGCGCGCTGACCGAACACGCCCGCCTGGTGGAGCGCGAGCTGCGCACCATTCCCGGCATCGGCAACGTCACCTCCAGTTCCAGTCTGGTGCGGCCCGAGCTTATTGTGCGACCCGACTTCGCCCGCGCGGCAGATCTCGGTGTGACTTCCGCAGACATTGCCGACACGCTGCGCATCGCCACGGCGGGTGATTACGATCAGAGCCTGGCCAAACTCAACTTGTCGCAACGCCAGGTGCCGGTGGTGGTGAAGCTCAGCGCCGACGCGCGCACCGACCTTGACTTGCTATCGCGCCTGGCCGTGCCGGGCAAGCGCGGGCCGGTGATGCTGGGCAACGTGGCCACGCTGTCCATCGAAAGCGGGCCTGCCGAAATTGACCGCTATGACCGCTTGCGCAACATCAACTTCGACATCGAGTTGAATCAACAGCCGCTGGGCGCAGTCGAGAAACAGGTGCTGGCCTTACCCAGCCTGATAAATCTACCGCCGGGCGTGATTCAAACCACGGTGGGCGATGCCGAAGCCATGGCGGATTTATTTTCCAGTTTCAGCCTGGCCATGCTCACCGGCGTGTTGTGCATCTACATTGTGCTGGTGCTGCTGTTCAAGGATTTTGTGCAGCCGGTGACGATTCTGGCCGCGCTGGTGCTGTCCATTCCCGGCGCATTTCTGGCGCTGTTCATCACCCACACCGCGATCTCGATGCCGTCCATGATCGGCCTGATTATGCTGATGGGTATCGCCACCAAAAACTCCATTCTGCTGGTGGAATACGCCATCATGGCGCGCCGCGACCGCGGCCTGACGCGCGCGGAAGCATTGCTCGATGCTTGCCACAAACGCGCCCGTCCGATCGTGATGACCACCATCGCCATGGGTGCCGGCATGTTGCCCATCGCGCTGGGCATCGGCGTTGATTCGAGCTTCCGCGCGCCGATGGCCATCGTAGTCATCGGCGGGCTGATCACCTCCACCTTTCTCAGCCTGCTGGTTATTCCGGTGCTGTTCACCTATGTGGATGATGCGGTGCAGCGCATGTTGAAGCTGTTCAAGCGGGAACATGCAAGTTAGGCATTTGCACACTTGAATCCTCGAAAACCAACCCCTCCCGGCCTCCCCTTGTCAGGGGAGGAGCTAAGCTTCCCCCCTGTTTCTCCCCCTGACAAGGGGGGTGGGGGATTGAGGGGGGTTGGTTCCGCTAAACATCAGACCACTCAATCCTGGCTTGACGGCATGGCAACGAATTTTGCGCCGGCAGAAATCGGCTTAATCCGCCGCGCCTGCGAATTAGCCGAGCCGCTCTACGCGGGGCAGATCGAACTCACCGGCACGCCGCTACTACATCACGCGCTCGGTTCGGCAGCTATCCTGGCCGGCATGCACATGGATCATGAAACGATTGCCGCCACCATCCTGCATGCGGCGCCCGAATTTTTGGATGACTGGACGGAAAAAATCGAGAAGGATTTCGGCGCCAATGTGAAGATGCTGGTCGAAGGCATTTCGCGCATGGAGCGGATTCGTCTGTTCAGTGAGGTGCGCGGCGCGAAGGACAAGGTCGAAGCCGCGCAACAGATCGAGAGTCTGCGCAAGATGCTGCTGGCGATGGTGCAGGACATTCGCGTGGTGTTGATCAAACTGGCCGAGCGCACTCAGACCATGCGTACCCTTGCCGGAGCCAGTGCAGATCAACAGAAGTTGATCGCGCAGCAGACCCGCAGCATCTTTGCGCCGCTGGCCAACCGTCTCGGCGTGTGGCAACTCAAATGGGAACTGGAAGACCTTTCGGTGCGCTATCTGGAGCCGGAGCTATACAAAAAAGTCGCCAGCTTGCTGGATGAGCGCAGAATGGATCGCGAGCAATACATCGCGGATGCGGTGTCCCGGATAGAACAGGCATTGAATCAGGCTGGCATACCCGCCGAAGTGACCGGCCGCCCCAAACACATCTACAGCATCATCAACAAGATGAAGCGCAAGCAGATTGATTTCAGCGAGCTGTACGATGTGCGTGCGGTGCGCATTCTGGTTGATGACGTTGAGGGATGCTACACCGCGCTGGGCTTGATGCACGATTTGTGGCCGCCGATAGACGGCGAATTCGACGATTACATCGCGCACCCCAAGAACAACAACTACCGCTCGCTGCACACCGCCGTCATCGGACCGCGCGGCCTGGCGATCGAGGTGCAGATACGCACCCGCGAGATGCACCAGCATTCCGAACTCGGCGTCGCCGCCCACTGGCGCTACAAGGAAGGCGGGAAAACCGATACCGGGTTCGATGAAAAGATCGCCTGGCTGCGCCAGATACTGGAGTGGAAGGAAGACCTCGCCGACACAGGCGACCTGCAGGAGCAATTCAAGAATGAATTGTTCCACGACCAGGTTTACGTGCTCACCCCGCAAGGCAAAGTGATAGCCCTGCCCAAAGGCGCGACCCCGGTGGATTTCGCCTACACCCTGCACACCGATCTGGGACACCGCACGCGCGGCGCCAAAGTGGATGGCAGCATCGTCCCGCTCAGCTACAAATTGCAGAACGGTCAACGCGTGGAAATCCTGACCACCAAACAAGGTGGCCCGAGCCGCGACTGGGTCGCCTCCTCGCTAGGATTTTTGCAAAGCGCGCGTGCCCGCGCCAAGGTGCGCGCCTGGTTCAAGGATCAGAACTTCGACGAAAGCGTCGCGCAAGGCAGAACGCAACTGGATCGCGAACTGCACCGGCTCGGCATCGCCACGATCAATCAGGAAAAGCTCGCGCAACGATTGCACTTCAACAAACTGGAAGACTTGCTCGCGGCCATCGGGCGCAACGAGATCACGCAACGACGAATCGCCGTCGCCATCCAGGAAGAGCTGCCCGCCAAAGTGATAGAAGCAGCGAAACCAAACGTATTCAGACCAGCGACCAAACGCGCCTCCACAGCAGACATTACCGTTGGCGGCGTGAATAACCTGATGACCCGCATCGCCAAATGCTGCAACCCGGTATCGGGGGATGCGATCGTCGGCTACGTCACGCGCGACCGTGGCATCACGATACATCGCGCAGACTGCGCGTTCATGCTGCACCTGATGGAGAGCAGACGCGACCGCAAGCTGACGGCGCAATGGGGTTTGTAGGGGTGCGATTTATCGCGCCCTGTCTATGCATTGCACCCAAGGTAGGCAATTCTCTAAGCTCTTCGAGCTTGAGAAGTTGACACCGCCGGATGATTTCCTCCGCGATACTGCCGCCGTGCCTGATTACCATCGCACTTGTCATGCGGTTTGAAACAATGGTGATCGAGGGGTAAAGCGATTAGTTTGCGCCTTGGGCTTTGCTGCCAACATGCGGCGCAATGCCCGTTGGTTATTGCGCCTACGCGCTAAAGGGGCCACATTTGTTTTGAGCCGCTGGCGGCTTGATGAGGGTTCGGCAACACAATCGTGATCTGAGTATGATGTATTGCCGATTTGTTAATTTGTTCTTCCAAGGAGATAAACATGAGCACTGATCCGATTGCAGAATTCAAATCCAAACAACGTGAAACCTGGACCATGGGAAATTTCGGCGACATCGCCGTCTTCACGACACCGGTGGCCGGACATCTGGTTAATTTTGCCAGGGTGACCGGCGGCCAGACGGTGCTGGATGTCGGGACGGGGACCGGGGTGGTTGCGATCACGGCGCGGCGTATGGGCGCCAAGGTGACCGGACTTGACCTTACCCCTGCGCTGCTCGCACAGGCCAAGGAAAGCGCCGCAGTGGCGGGTCATGACGATATTATCTGGAAGGAAGGCGATGCCGAAGCGCTTCCCTATGCGGATGCTTGCTTTGATGTTGTGTTAAGCCAATTCGGGCATATGTTCGCGCCACGTCCCGAGGTCGCGATGGCCGAGATGTTGCGCGTCCTGAAACCCGGTGGGATGGTTGCCTTCGCCACTTGGCCCGGCGAGCAGTTGATCGGCCGTCTGTTCAGTTTGAACGCGAAGTATGTCCTGCCGCCGCAGGGTATCGCATCGCCGGTGCAGTGGGGGGATATCGCCATCGTGCGGCAACGGCTGGGGGACAGTGTGAAACATCTGCATTCCGAGCGCGGAATCATGGGAATTCCGGCGCTTAGCCCGCAGCATGTGCGCCTGTTGCAGGAAGCCAAGGCGGGCCCCTTCATCCGGACTGTCCTGGCACTCCAGCAAGATCCCGCAAGACTCGCTGCGTGGCGCAAAGAAGTGGATGAATTGATCGGCGAATATCTGCGTGACAATGTCGTCCGGCACGAGTACCTGCTTACACGGGCGATCAAAAGCTGACATAGACATCTGTGCTGCTTGATGAAGGGGCTGGAAGATTACACAGCAGTCAGAAATTAAGGCTACAGACGGAGCAGCGCCAGATGGGTAGGGTGGATAAGTGTAGCGCATCCACCAACGTGGGCTGGTGGATGCGCTGCGCTTATCCACCCTACAATTGTCGTCTTGATTTCCGACTGCTGAGT
>JANONV010000136.1:0-2409 GCA_031421015.1 Gallionella sp.
CGCAACCTTGTCCGCTTATCCTACAGATGAACAAACTAAAATTTGTTATTCACTGGCAGTCTCTGCCAAAATAGCGGCCTTATCCGAACATCAGATCAACACCATGACCATCAAAGCCATCATTTTCGACGTCGACGGCACGCTTGCCGATACCGAGGACGGACACCGCAAATCGTTCAACAAAGCCTTTGTGGAATGCGGTCTGGACTGGAACTGGGATGTCGCGCTGTACGACAAGCTGCTCAAGGTCACCGGCGGCAAGGAACGCATCAAGTATTTCGTCTCGGACTTCCTGACTGGTTACACCAAGCCGGATAACTTCGACGAGTTCGTCAAGCATCTGCACAAGGTGAAGACCGCGCATTACACTGCCATGTTGCGCGAAGGGCATATCCCGCTACGCTCCGGCATCAAGCAACTCATGGCCGATGCGCGCAGCCATGGCATCCTCCTTGCCATCGCGACAACCACCACACCGGAAAACGTTTCTGCACTGCTGGAAGTCGGGCTGGGCAAAGATTGGGAAGGTTATTTCGCCGCCAACGGCTGCGGCGACATCGTGCCGCACAAAAAGCCCGCGCCGGACATTTATTTCTGGGTGCTGGACAAACTCAAGCTCGCGCCCGATGACTGCATCGCGCTGGAAGACTCAAACAACGGCTTGCGCTCCAGCCTCGCGGCAGGTATCAAGACTTTCATAACCACCACCCACTACACCCGCAATCAGGATTTTGCCGGGGCTGCGGGCGTATTTGATGACCTGAGTGATTTGAGCGATTTCTACCGCGCAGCCGGATTGCCGCTTCCCAAACGGCAAGTTTCTGTTTAGCATCTGGAAGCAGCGGGGGTGTAGCTCAGTTGGGAGAGCGTCTGGTTCGCAATCAGAAGGCCGTCAGTTCGATCCTGATCACCTCCACCACATCCACTTAAGGTATTACCCCTGCTAAAGTATCGGCCAAGGCAAACTATCATATAGAATACGCGCCTCGCATTTCAACTCACGTTTAAGGACTCATCATGTACCAGATCGCTCCAAGCATTCTCTCCGCCAATTTCGCCAGGCTGGGCGAAGAAGTTGACAACGTTCTCGCCGCCGGCGCGGACATCGTTCACTTCGACGTGATGGACAACCATTACGTGCCCAACCTGACCATCGGCCCGCTGGTGTGCGAAGCGCTGCGCAAGCATGGCGTGACCGCGCCGATAGACGTACACCTGATGGTCAAGCCGGTGGATCGCATCATCCCCGACTTCGCCAAGGCGGGCGCGACTTACATCACCTTCCACCCGGAGGCATCCGAGCATATTGATCGGACTCTCGGCTTGATTAAAGAAAGCGGCTGCAAGGCCGGACTGGTGTTCAACCCGGCCACACCGCTGGGAATACTGGAATACACGCTGCCGAAACTGGACATGGTGTTGCTGATGTCGGTCAACCCCGGATTCGGCGGGCAAAAATTCATTCCGCATGTGCTGGACAAGGCGCGCCAGGTGCGCAAGCTGATAGCTGCGGGCGGATACAACTGCCGGCTGGAGATCGACGGCGGCGTGGGTCCTGCCAACATTCGCGAAGTGGCTGAAGCGGGCGTGGATACGTTTGTCGCCGGCTCTGCAATTTTCAGCAAGCGCAACGAAAAAGACAAAAACCGTTATGACACCGTCATCGGCGAACTGCGCGCCGAACTCGCCAAAGTCCAAAGCAAATAAAAGGGTAACGCAGTGATGGAAACAGTGCATTTCCCCTTGAGCATTTCCGCCATCGTCATCGACCTCGATGGCACGCTGCTGCATACCGCGCCGGAATTGACGGAAGCGGCCAACCGCATGTTGCGCGAAATGGATTACACGCCGGTGTCGCCGGAGCTGCTGATGAGCTACATCGGCAACGGTATCGGCTGGCTGGTGAAGCGCGCGCTGACCGGTGACATGCACGCCACGCCGGATGCCGCGCTGTACGAACATGCATTGCCGATTTTCGAAAAACATTACACCGAATTACTGCTCAACAGCAGGGTTTTTGATGGTGTGATCGAAGGCTTGGATGCGATGAAAGCGACGGGCTTCCGGCTGGGCTGCATCACCAACAAGCTGGCGCGTTACACCGAGCCGTTGCTGAAAGGCATCGGCCTGGAGAAGTATTTCGAAATCGTGCTGTCCGGCGACACCCTGGCGGAGAAAAAGCCGCATCCGCTGCCGCTGTTGCATGCCGCAAAATTTTTCGGCGTCCCTATCGAGAAATTGCTGCTGATCGGCGATTCGCTCAATGACACCGTCGCCGCGCGCGCCGCCGGTTGCCCGGTGTTCTGCGTGCCTTACGGCTACAACCACGGCGAGCCAGTGGATAGTTTGTTTTTGGACGCAGTGATCGCGAACCTGCCCGCCGCTTTGCCGCTTATCAAACGCGCTTAA
>JANONV010000137.1:0-2237 GCA_031421015.1 Gallionella sp.
TGCAGGATGGAGACAAGGCCGGAAGGCGGCAATTTAATGAGACGCAGGGCAAGGTGTATCGGGCGTTGTTTGTTCATTACCAATCTCTGCTGTGGCTTAAAACGAATGGGCATAATCCTACACCACTTTATCCTTCAACACTTTACTAGGCAAAAAATCGGTGAAATGATTATCATGGCGTCCTGTTTGAACTCAGGGGGAGTTTATGAAAGCGCCCGTCCGCATCACCATCACCGGCGCCGCCGGACAAATCGGTTACGCAGTGCTGTTTCGCATCGCCAACGGCGATATGCTGGGGGACGAGCAACCGGTCATTTTGCAATTGCTGGATGTGCCGCAGGCGCAAGTTGTGTTGCGCGGTGTGAAAATGGAACTGGAGGATTGCGCCTTCCCGCTGTTGCAACAGATCATCATCACCGACGATCCGAAAGTCGCATTCAAGGATGCCGAGATCGCCATGCTGATCGGCGCGCGCCCGCGCAGCAAGGGCATGGAACGCAAGGACCTGCTCGAAGCCAACGGCGCGATCTTTTCCGAACAGGGCAAGCTGCTCAACCGATACGCGGCGCGCCATGTCAAGGTGCTGGTGGTGGGCAACCCGGCCAACACCAACGCGCTGATCGCGATGAAGAACGCCCCCGATCTCGACCCGCGCAACTTCAGTGCGATGATGCGCCTCGACCACAACCGCGCTATCGCGCAAGTCGCCATCAAGTTGTTGCAGCCGATCTGCGACATCAAAAAAATGATCGTCTGGGGCAACCACTCCGGCACCCAATATCCCGATCTCGACCACGCAGAGATACGCGGTCGCCTGGTGCGCGATGTTCTCCCGGAGCAAGAATGGGTAGAACGCGAATTCATCCCCACCGTGCAAAAACGCGGCGCGGCAGTCATCGAGGCGCGCGGTCTTTCGAGTGCGGCCAGCGCCGCCAATGCCGCGATCTCGCATGTCCACGACTGGATGCTCAGCTCGCACCACAACGACTGGGTGACCATGAGCATACCGTCCGATGGCAGCTACGGCATTCCGGAGGGCGTGATCTACGGCTTTCCGGTCACCTGCAAACACGGTCATTACAACATCGTGCAAGGCCTGAGTATCAGCGCACCGGGGCGCAAGCACATGGAGGAAAGCTATCGCGAACTGGTTGAGGAACGCGATCATGTGAAGCAGTTGCTGGGGTAAAATGCCAACTGGCCATTACGTGGGGCCAGATTAAACAGTCGTTCGGCCACTTGATTCTGCCCGGCCAGCCCTCATCTTGGGGACATCGCTTGAAAAGAGTCCGCCATGTCCACCGTCCGCCCGCCTGCCGTCGCAGGCATGTTCTACCCAGCCGAACCCAGGCAGCTTGCGCATGACGTGCAAGCGCTGCTTGCAGACGCGCGCCCCAATGAGTTAACCCCCAACTGGCATGCCCGTTCCCCTCTCCCCAACCCTCTCCCGCGAGAAACCCCTCTCTCTAACTCTCTCCCGCAAGCGGGAGAAAGGACAAACGTGAAAAACAATCTTCAACTCTCGGGCGAGCGGGCAAACGAATCGCTACGCGAATTTCACATTAAAGCGCTGATCGTGCCGCACGCCGGTTACGTTTATTCGGGAGCCATTGCGGCCACCGCCTATGCAACAATCCGCCCGATTGCCGCGCGCATCCGTCGCGTGGTGCTGCTCGGCCCGACCCATCGCGTCGCGGTGCGCGGCCTGGCGCTGCCCGGCGCGGATGCCTTCGACACGCCTTTGGGACGGGTCATGCTGGACACGGCGGCGGCATCCGCCATCGCCCATTTGCCGCAGGTCACGGTCAGCGCGCAAGCGCACGCATTGGAACACTCGCTGGAAGTGCAACTGCCGTTCCTGCAAAGCGTATTGACTGACTTCACTTTGCTGCCATTGGCAGTCGGCATGGCTAGCGCAGAGGAAGTCGCGGAGGTGCTGGAGGCGCTATGGGGCGGCGAGGAAACGCTGATCGTGATCAGCTCCGATCTCTCGCACTATCTGCCCTATGCCACCGCACAGCGCGTGGATAATGAGACCGCGCAGTCCATCCTGAAGCTGCATCAACCCATCGCACATGACCATGCCTGCGGCGGCACACCCATCAGCGGCCTGATCGTCGCGGCGCAAAAACATCGCCTCACCCCGCACCTGCTCGACCTGCGCAACTCCGGCGACACCGCCGGTACGCGCGATCAGGTGGTGGGTTATGCATCCTTCGCTTTCACCGAGGAGGGAA
>JANONV010000138.1:0-3244 GCA_031421015.1 Gallionella sp.
AGCCTGCTTGCGATCACCGACTTCAGCATTCAGCGGCGCCGCAATACTGATCTTCAGCGGCCCCATCGGCGAAGACCAGTTCACCGCCACACCGGTCGAATAACGCAAGTCGCCCCCGTCATACCGGTCGCTGACCATGCCGGCGTCAGCAAAGGCGCTCAACCGCACCGACCGGTCGTTCTTCAATCCGGGAAACGGGAACAGAAACTCCGCGTTTCCCACCATCCGGTGAGTGCCGCCGCGCGGATCGCCGTTCTGATCCTTGGGCCCGATGCTGGACGACCGGTAACCACGGACAGAGTTTACACCGCCGGCGAAAAAGTTCTTGAAAAACGGCAACGGCTTGCTGCCGGATCCAGCGCCATAACCGATTTCGCCGTTCAGCATCAGGGTGTAATGCCGGGTCAATGGGAAATACCGCTGGTACTGATAGCTGGCCTTGTGATATTGCAGCGACCCGCCGGGCAGCCCCACCTCGCCCCCCGCGCGCTGCAGCGTGCCTTTGGTGGGATAAATCAGGCTGTCACGGCCATCCCGGACCCAGCCGAGAGAGCCCAGCACCGCGTCCGTATCCTTGCCAAACGTCGCCACATAATCCAGATAAAACAGCGGGCTGTCGGAGTAGGTCGTGATCGAAGTGCTTTCATACCCCAGCCCGTAGGTAATGGTATCCCGCTCGGTCACCGGTACGCCGAAGCGCACCCCGCCGCCCATGGTCTTGGTCTGATACCGCCCCAACCCGCCCTGCGCGGCATCGACCTCGCGGGTATAAATATCGAATCCCTGGCTGATGCCGTCCACGGTGAAATAAGGGTCGGTATAGGAAAGCGAATACACGGTGTTGACCTTGCCGCTGCTCACCTGGGCTGCCACATGCTTGCCTGAACCAAAAATGTTCTGCTGCGATATCGAACCCGACAGCACGACCCCCTCGCCGCTGCCGAAACCGGCGCCCAGCAGGATGTTGCCGGTCGGCTTCTCGGCCACCGTAAAGTTCACATCAACCTGGTCGGTGGTTCCCGTCACCGAGGGCGTCTCCACCGTGACTTCCGTGAAATAACCAAGTTTGTCGATCCGGCTGCGGGACAGATTGATCCTGTCGCCGGAGTACCAGCCGCCTTCCAGTTGGCGCATTTCCCGGCGTATGACTTCATCACGCGTACGGTTGTTGCCGGCAACATTGATCCTGCGCACATAGACGCGACGGCCCGGATCGATGAAAAACGTGAACGTCGCCTGATTCCTGGTTTTGTCCAGATCAGGTGCCGCATTGACGTTTGCAAACGCATAGCCATCGTTGCTTAACCGGTCACTGATGTTTTTGGTCGATTCGGTGATCCGGTCGCGCGAATACACCTCACCTTCCTTCACCGTGATCAGCTTGAGAATTTCCGCCTCGGGTATCAGCAGATCCCCGGCGACCTTGATGCCGGAAACGGTATATTTGGGACCTTCGGTAATACTGACGCTGATGTAAATGTCCTTCTTGTCGGGCGATATGGTCACCTGCGTGGAATCGATATTGAATTCCAGGTACCCCCGATCCAGGTAAAAGGAGCGCAGCACTTCGAGATCCGCACCCAGTTTCTGGCGGGAATACTGATCGTGCTTGCTCCACCAGGTCATCCATCCCGGCGTGCGCGACACGAACAGGTCGATCAGATCCTGCTCCTTGAACGTCGCTGCTCCGATGATGCTGATCTGGCGGATTTTCGCGACATCGCCCTCATCGACCGTAAAGTTGACGGCAACGCGGTTGCGCTCCAGCGGCGTTATGGTGGTCGTCACCACCACGGCATAGCGGCCGCGACTGAGATACTGGCGCTTGAGTTCCTGCTCGGCCCGATCCAGTTGCGAACGGTCAAAAATACGTCCTTCTCCGAGCCCGATCTGGCGCAGACTCTTGAGGAGCTGATCTTTTTCGAATTCCTTGACGCCGGTGAACTCCACTTGTGCAATGGACGAGCGCTCCTGCACGGCAATCACCAGCACATTGCCGTCGGCCTCGATGGATACGTCCTTGAAAAATCCGGTTGCGAACAGCGCGCGGATCGCCTGCGCTGCTTTCTCGTCGGTCATGGTGTCGCCGACCTTGACCGGCAGATAACTGAATACGGTGCCGGCCTCGGTGCGCTGTATGCCCTCGACCCGGATATCCTTGATGACAAACGGCTCGATTGCGAAAACCGGAACAGCGGCCGCCATGAGCGCCGCGCAGAACCAACGGTGAAATGCCATATTCAGCTGCCGATCAGGCGATTGATATCGTTATACAAAGCGCAGGCCATCAGCACAAACAGCGCAACCATGCCGATTTGCTGGCCGACTTCCATGACCCGCTCGGATACCGGTTTTCCGGTCAAAATCTCCACCGCATAATACATCAAGTGTCCGCCATCCAATAACGGAACCGGCAGCAAATTCAGCACGCCCAGACTGATGCTGATCAGCGCGAGGAACAACAGGTACGATATCCACCCATTCTGCGCCGACTGCCCGGCGTAATCAGCGATCGTGATGGGGCCGCTCAGATTGCGCAGGGAAATTTCCCCCGTAACCATTTTCCCGAGCATGCGCAAACTGAATACTGATGTTTCCCAGGTTTTGGCAACAGCCTTCACCACACTTTCCAGGGGCCCGTAACTGACCACGGTAAGCATGCGCGCCATGGCCTCCGGATCGAGGCGCGGTGCAGCACCGATACGGCCGATTTCAGCCCCGCGATCGACGACCGCATCCGGCGTCACCCGCAGCGCAGGGATATCCACATCGCCGCGCCGCACGCGGATTTGCAGCTCCTGCCGCGGTGCAGCGCGGATTTTCGCCACCAGCGCCTCCCATGTCTCGACACGTACGCCATCGACAGTCAGCACCAGATCGCCCGGGCGCAATCCGGCCCGTACAGCAGCGGCCCCCGCGCTCAACTCTCCGATCACCGGCGGCAACGACGTGCGCACGCGCATCAACCCCAGCGCAGCCAGCACATCGCCTTCCAGATCGCGCGAATCAAATCCGTCAAAACGCAACTCCCTGCGCACTACCGCCCCGCTCCCGGTCTTTGCTTCCAGAATGACCGGCGCCCCTTCGACAGCGCGCTGCAGCACGACCCAGCGAAAATCCTGCCAGGTACGCACTGCCGCGCCACCCACGGCAGTCACCGTATCGCCGGCCATCACTCCCGCACGCGCCGCAGCGCTGCCTGCCGGCGGATCCGCCAGCACCGGGATCAATCCCGGAACACCAT
>JANONV010000139.1:0-2437 GCA_031421015.1 Gallionella sp.
GCCGGCTCCGCTGGCATTCACCACGGTATAGCCGCCGACACCGCGCCTGCGCAGCGCCTCGATAATCATTTTTTCGAATGCGCGCGAGGTGATGATGGTCAGTAGTTTTTTCTGTTCCAGCCGTCTCATGGTTTGGTCTCCAAATAGGTGTGTGGTTTGCTTCTCAAGGTCAGTGTATGTTGGGGAGCAACAAAACAAAAATCAATAGTTTTTACCATGTACATTAGTTTTATTAATGATTTAAAACTCTGTGACAGAACCCGATTTTTTCCATGGTGATCTAGCCCAGCGCTTGCATCACCCATGCTCCCTCACCAGCAACGGCTCGCCGCCGCGGGTAAGCGCATCTTGTATCGCCAACGCCAGTGACAACGCCTCCTCCATACTATCGCCCAGAACAGTGTAATGCCCCATTTTGCGGCCAGGCCGGGCTTCACGTTTGCCGTATAGATGTAATTTCGCGCGCGGGTGGCGCAGCACCTGCTCCCAAGACGGTGCCTGGCCCGCATGCCACAAATCTCCGAGCAAATTGACCATCACAGCGGGGCCGAGCAGACCGGCATCGCCCGGCGGCAAACCGCACAAGGTGCGCACTTGCTGCTCAAATTGCGAGGTGCGGCACGCGTCCAGGGTGTAATGCCCGGAGTTGTGCGGGCGGGGCGCGATTTCATTGACCAATAAATCGCCGTCTTCGGAAATAAAAAATTCGACCGCCATCACCCCGCAATAGTCCAGCAATTCGGCGATGCGCATAGCGATCTGCGTCGCGCGCGCGCCGATTCCGGCTGAAATACGGGCGGGCACAATACTCACATCGAGAATCCCCTCGCGGTGACCATTCTCGCTGGGCGGATACGCCACCACGCATCCATCCACAGCGCGCGCAATCAGCACCGAAATTTCGGTTTGAATGGCGATGCACGCCTCCAGCACGCAGGGTGTGCCGCCCAATTTGTCAAACGCCGTTTCCGCCTCGGCCAGATTGCGCACCCGGCGCTGTCCTTTCCCGTCGTAACCGGCACGGCTGGTTTTCAAGATTGCCGGAGCAGCCATTTGCTGCAGCGCTTCATCTAAAGCTTGGCGCTGCTCCACCGCCGCGAAAGGCGCGGTGTCAAAGCCGTGCAATTTCAGAAAGTTTTTTTCACGGATGCGATCCTGGGTGACCGCCAGCGCGGAAGCCGCAGGCCTGACCGGACACATGCCCGCCAAATAATCGAGCGAGCTGGCGGGAACGTTTTCAAATTCCGTGGTGATCGCCGCGCACGCCCGCGCAAGCTGATTGAGCGCATGTTGATCGGCATAACCCGCCTGAATATGCCGGTTCGCTAATTGCGCCGCCGGGCAATCCGCATCAGGATCGAGCACCACCACAGCGTAACCCATGCTGCGCGCGGCCACGACGAACATGCGGCCGAGTTGACCGCCGCCCAGAATGCCCAAGGTGGCGCCGGGGAGGATCATGCCAGCCCCGGTCATCTGAGCCCCGGTCATGCGATATCCGGCAGTTTCATTTCCTTAACCGCTTCCACTTGTGCCTGGCGAAAATCCTGCAAGCGCTGCGCAATCGCACTGTCATGCAACGCCAGCAGCGAAGCCGCAAACAAGGCGGCATTAACCGCGCCCGCCTCGCCGATGGCGAAGGTAGCCACCGGTACGCCCTTGGGCATTTGCACGATGGACAGCAGGGAATCCATGCCCTTCAGATAACGCGAAGGCACCGGCACACCCAGGATGGGCACGGTGGTCTTGGCCGCCAACATGCCGGGCAAGTGGGCCGCGCCGCCGGCGCCCGCGATAATGCAAGCCAGCCCGCGCGCTTTTGCGCCTGCGGCATATTCAAACATCAAATCAGGTGTGCGGTGCGCGGACACCACCCGTGCCTCGTAAGGAATATCCAGCGCCGCCAATTGCATCGCCGCGTAGCGCATCACTTCCCAGTCGCTGTTGCTGCCCATCACCACACCTACCAGAGGTTTCGTCACCGGCATACTCCTTTCAACTTAAGGGCACCTCTAAAAATCCAAACTCCGTCGCGATGCTGCGTTGCTCAATAAATTTTAACGCTTACATATCAAAATAGATGGGTTGCGCGGACTTTCTTTCGCGCCTTGCCTGGCTTAGGATTTTGAATTTTTAGAGGTGCCCTAAAGGCATTTTTTCCTCCTGTTCACCGGGTCAAGCCCATGTACAGCATGGGCAGTTTTTCCGGTAAACGCTCAACGTGATCCACTACCATGTAATTTTTTGCGCCGAAAATGCGCGACACATACTGGTCGGCGCCCGCATCGAGGCTCAGGCAATAGGTAGAGATACCGTTACGCCCCAGCTCTTCGACTGCTTTCTTGGCATCCATGCGAAGATATTGCGGATCACGCACATCGTTGTCGGCGGGTTCGCCGTCGGTCACCACCAGCAATAGTTTCTTTTGACTGGGCTG
>JANONV010000140.1:0-1794 GCA_031421015.1 Gallionella sp.
GCCTTCTGATGGATAGAGCGGCGTTCGGTGCATTTGACTTCGCCCGCCTCATCAATCGGGCGACCGAGCACGTCCATGATGCGGCCCAGGGTGCCGTGGCCAACCGGCACAGAAATTGGGTTGCCGCTATTCAATACCACCATGCCGCGCCGCAAGCCGTCGGATGAACCCATGGCAATGGTACGCACCACACCATCGCCGATTTGCTGCTGTACTTCCAGCGTAAGCCCTTTTTCAGCAACCGAACTGCCATCATCCTGTACGGTCAATGCGTCGTAAATTTTGGGTACCTGGTCGCGCGGAAATTCAACGTCCACCACCGCGCCGATACACTGAACAATTTTTCCTTGACTCATTTTGAGGTTCCCCATCTAATCTAAATTGATTCGTTTTTCCCTCTCCCCAGCCCTCTCCCGCAAGCGGGCGAGGGGGACAAGGACTCGCTACGCGAGGTTTACACTAAACTGCTGCTGCGCCGCCGACAATCTCTGAAATTTCCTTGGTAATTGCAGCCTGGCGCGCCTTGTTGTAAATCAGCTTGAGCTCGCCGATCACGCTCTTGGCGTTATCCGATGCGGCTTTCATCGCCACCATGCGCGCACTCTGTTCGGACGCCTGGTTTTCGGTCACCGCCGAGTAAACCAGCGATTCGACGTAGCGAGTCAGCAATTCATCAACGACCAGCTTGGCATCCGGCTCGTAAATATAATCCCAGCTGTCCTGTGCCGTACCCAATTGCTCGCTAGTAAGCGGCAGCAATTGCTCCATCTTTGGCTCTTGCTTCATGGTATTGATGAAATCGTTGTAGCTCAAATAAATGGCGTCCAATTCGCCCGCCGTGTAGGCATCCAGCATCACCTTGACCGCACCGATCAACTTTTCAATATGCGGTGTATCGCCCAGCCCGGTCATATGTGACTTAACGTTTGCCCCGATACGGGACATAAAGCCAAATCCCTTATTGCCAATAGGGCACACAGCAATGCTTTTGCCCTCGCCTTCCCATTCTTTCATCCGTCCTACTACCAGACGCAGAATGTTGGTGTTGAGGCCGCCACACAAGCCTTTATCGGAAGTAATAACGATCACGCCGATATTCTTGACGGCAGCGCGCTTGATCAAAAATGGGTGCTTATATTCCGGGTTGGCGCGCGACAAGTGCGCGGCAACCTGGCGAATTTTTTCCGCATAGGGCCGCGCGGCGCGCATGCGCTCTTGCGCTTTGCGCATCTTCGACGCCGCTACCATTTCCATCGCGCGCGTAATCTTGCGTGTATTTTCAACGCTCTTGATTTTGGTGCGGATTTCTTTGCTTCCAGCCATTATCTTGACTCCGGCTTAGGGGCGCGATTAATAAACGGCAATGGTCTTGAATTTCTCAATCGCCGCAATCAGTATTTTTTCGTTATCGGCGGACAAATCCTTGGTGGATTCGATCGAATCCATCAAAGGCTTGTGTTGCGATTTAACGAAGGCGTGCAGCGCGGATTCAAATGCCAGCACCTTGTTCACCGCGATGTCATCGAACGAGCCCTTGTTAATCGCAAACAGCGTAACCGCCATTTCGGCCACTGACAGCGGCGCGTATTGCGGCTGCTTCATCAGCTCCATCACCAAACGGCCGCGTTCCAATTGTTTGCGCGTGGCTTCGTCCAGATCGGAAGCGAATTGCGCAAAGGCGGCCAATTCGCGGTACTGCGCCAAGGCCAGACGAACACCGCCGCCCAGCTTTTTAATAACCTTGGTCTGAGCAGCACCACCCACGCGCGACACCGAAATACCGGCGTTGATCGC
>JANONV010000141.1:0-4898 GCA_031421015.1 Gallionella sp.
CCGCGCGCATCGCCGAACACGCGCGGCTCGATGACCAGGACTTCCGGCAACACACTTGGGGTAACTTTCATCAATAGATCTTGTCGTCAAGTATGCTCAGAAGATAATGGCCATACGGGCTCTTGCCCATCGCTTTCGCAAGCATTTTCAGTTCGTCATCGTTGACATAGCCGAGTCGATAGGCCACTTCCTCCGGGCAGGCTACTTTCAAGCCCTGCCGGCGTTCGATGGTTGCAATGAAGTGCGAGGCCTCGAGCAGGCTTTCGTGCGTGCCGGTATCGAGCCATGCGTGCCCGCGCCCCATGACGACGACCTCGAGTTGTCCGCTGTCCAGGTAGTATTTGTTGACGTCGGTTATTTCGAGTTCGCCGCGGGGCGACGGCTTCAATGATGCCGCCACATCGAGTACCGTATTGTCGTAGAAATAAAGTCCGGTGACGGCATAGCGTGATTTCGGCTGCTTCGGTTTTTCCTCGATACTCACGGCGCGACCGGAACGATCGAATTCCACTACTCCGTAGCGCTCGGGATCGGTGACGGGGTAGGCAAACACGGTCGCTCCGGAGGTTTGCTTTGCGGCCTTTTGCAGATTTGCCGACAGATCGTGGCCATAGAAAATATTGTCGCCCAGCACCAGTGCGCAGGTTTGCCTGCCGACGAATTCGCGCCCAATGATGAAGGCTTGGGCGAGACCGTCCGGGGAGGGCTGCACCGCATAGGACAGATTGAGGCCCCATTTGGCGCCATCACCAAGAAGTTGCTCGAAGCGCGGCGTGTCCTGTGGCGTGGAGATGATCAGGATATCGCGTATCCCTGCCAGCATCAGGGTACTGAGCGGGTAGTAGATCATCGGCTTGTCGTAAATCGGCAGGAGTTGCTTGGATACCGCCAGCGTAACGGGGTGCAGACGGGTGCCGGTGCCGCCGGCCAAAATGATGCCTTTGCGTGTGGTCATTATTATTTATCCAGAATTTCCGAGAGCATTCGAGTGACGCCAGTTTGCCACGACGGCAAGCTCAAATCAAAAGCATCTTGCAGTTTCGTCGTGTTTAAGCGTGAGTTATTCGGACGTTTCGCCGGCGTGGGAAATGCACTGGCAGGAACGGCTTGAATCGAATTGGGCGAAACTTTGAGCGGGATGCCCGCTTGCCGAGCAAAGTCGATAACAAAACTGGCATAGCCGTACCATGAAGTTTCACCACCGGCAACCAGATGGTACAGTCCGGACACTTCGGGGCGCTTCTGCGCCGTGCGGATCGCATGGGCGGTGATGTCGGCCAGCAGGTCGGCTCCGGTAGGCGCGCCGATCTGGTCGTCGATGACACTGAGGCTGTCGCGCTCGCGAGCCAGCCGCAACATGGTCTTGGCAAAATTGCCGCCGCGCGCGCCGTATACCCAGCTGGTGCGGAAGATCAGGTGGCGGCAACCCGATTGCTGAATGAGCTGCTCACCTTCCAGTTTGGTCGCGCCGTACACACTGAGCGGCGCGGTGGCATCGGATTCCAGCCAGGGCTTGGTGCCACCGCCGTCGAACACATAATCGGTGGAATAATGGATCAGCCATGCTTTGGCGCGCATCGCCTCTTGTGCCAGCACACCGGGTGCCAGCGCGTTGATGGTGCGCACCCGTTCAGCTTCGCTCTCAGCCTTGTCCACCGCAGTGTAAGCAGCAGCATTGACGATCACATCCGGCGCAACAGTGCGGATCGTACGGGCGATGCCTTCCAGATCGGTGAAATCACCGCACAGTTTCTGGCTATCGGAGCCTAAAGCGACCAACTCACCCAGCGGCGCCAAGCTGCGCTGCAGCTCCCATCCGACCTGGCCGTTTTTGCCGAACAGGAGAATCTTCATCGTAGAACCTCAGAAGGCCTCTTCTTGCTGAACCAGATGCAATCCCCTCTCCCTTGAGGGGAGAGGGGTAGGGGAGAGGGTGGAATAACAAACGCACCTGTCGCACTGTCACCCTCTCCCCTCAAGGGAGAGGGAGTGAGGTTGTTCCTTGCCGGACTAGTGTCCATCAAGTCCGCTCCGCGTAATTTTTTTCAACCCACTTGCGATAATCGCCGGACTGCACGTGGTCCACCCAACTCTGATTGTCGAGATACCATTGCACGGTCTTGCGTATGCCGGTCTCAAAAGTCTCGGCAGGTTTCCATCCGAGTTCGCGCTCGATCTTGCGCGCATCGATCGCGTAACGGCGGTCGTGGCCGGGCCTATCGGTGACGAAAGTGATCTGCTCGCGGTAGGACTTGCCATCGGTTCTGGGACGCAATTCATCAAGCAGGGCGCAAATGGTGTGGACGATCTCCAGATTGGTCTTCTCGTTCCAGCCGCCGATATTGTATATCTCGCCGAGCTTGCCATTTTCCAGCACACAGCGAATCGCGGCACAATGATCTTTGACATACAGCCAGTCGCGAATCTGTTGGCCATCGCCATACACCGGCAGCGGCTTGCCCGCGAGCGCGTTGACGATCATCAGCGGGATGAGCTTCTCCGGAAAGTGATACGGGCCGTAATTGTTCGAGCAGTTGGTGGTCAGCACCGGCAATCCGTAGGTGTGATGATAGGCGCGCACCAGATGGTCGCTGGCAGCCTTGCTGGCAGAGTACGGGCTGTTCGGTTCGTAGCGGTGGGTCTCGCTGAAGGCTGGATCATTTTTATCCAGCGAACCATACACTTCGTCGGTGGAAACGTGCAGGAAACGGAAGTTGTTTTTTTCTTCAGCCTTCAAACCAGACCAGTAGGCGCGCACCTCCTCCAGCAAATGAAAAGTGCCGACGATGTTGGTCTGGATGAAATCTTCCGGGCCGTGTATCGATCTATCCACATGGCTTTCCGCCGCAAAGTTGATGACCGCGCGCGGACGATATTGCGCCAGCAACTTGCCCACCAACACCGCATCGCCGATGTCGCCCTGCACGAAGATATGACGCGGGTCTGATTTAAGTGAGGCGAGGTTTTCCAGATTGCCCGCGTAAGTCAGCTTATCCAGACCGATAACGGATTCGTCGCTTTGCGCGAACCAATCCAGGACGAAATTGGAACCGATGAAGCCTGCGCTGCCGGTGACTAAAATCATGTCGTTCTACCGCACCCGCCGAGGCGCTCTATGTTCACAAGAGCGGCGATTATATTCGATGCGTTTAGGCACCCTCAAAAAAATTCGTCATGCCGGACGCAACCAAAGCAGAGTGGGCGCACTTGAAGCACAAGTTGGCGAATGGCTTGAACTTGATAGTCAGCCGGGCGCATTTTTAAATCTTAGGCTCTGTAAATAAAGGTATCAAGTTGGTTCATTCATTCGATGCTCGGAAAACATGTAATGGAGACGGGAATTCTTAAAATACCGTTAATCGTAATTCAACATCTACCCCATCCCCCTCCTAGCCTCCCCCTTGAAGGGGGAGGAATCTAGCTCCCTCCCCTTCAAGGGGAGGGTTGGGGTGGGGATGGGGTGGCTGGTGCGGCGTATTTTATAAATGGTACTTTTGCAATTTCCAACTCCCTAAGCCGGACAAGCCGGAACCAAAAAGGTAGGGTGGATAAAGCGCGCAGCGCGTATCCACCAACCCGCCGAGACCATCCATTGGTGGAAACGCTGCGCTTTTTCCACCCTACATTAACCTGATTTAGATTCACTTGGAAAGCCGCGCCAGTGCTTGATTTGCGATATATTCTTGTCATAATTTGACATCATTTAACCGATAAGTGACCAACTAAAGACCTCAAAGTTGAGACGTTAATTTATTTACAGCGCCTTAGGCCAAAACTTCCAGGTTTTTGGCACGCGCGCCTTGCACTGCATCGAGCACAATGCGCCGATCAAACGTGACAAAACGACCGCTGTGATGCGCCGCAAGCGCCAATAGATATACATCCGTGACCTGTCTATGCCCCAACACCCTGGTCCAATCGAATACGCCCGCGCCGAGCATATTGACATCCGCCGCCCAGAATTCATGATCTGAACTGTTCGCGGCTTCTGCCAACCTGTCTGCGACCTTCGCAGCCGCCAGACTGCCGGGATATTTTGGCTGCGACATGATGCGTATGCAACCGTTTTGCGTGAGCGGACAAGACGCCCAGCCGTGACGAATCTCGCTTTCCAGCCATGACGTCGCCAAACCATGATGCACATGCCCCGCATCCAACAATGCGATCAGCACATTCACATCAAGCAACGCCCGCATCAAACGCCTTCCTGATCGCGCAACTCGTTAATTTGCTCATTGGTAACTAACGTGCCGCGTGCCGGAAACGGCCTAAAGCCGGCAGCAAGCTTTCCGCCGGTCTGCGCTTGCTGCTGACCGGCCAAAGCCTCCCTCACCAATTTGGAAACAATGTAACCCGCAGAAACATTCTGCAAACGCGCCAACTCCTTGGCAGCGGCCAGCACATCATCCTCAATATCAATCGTCGTCCGCATACCCCCTCCCGATGAGAGCGCATCATGATGTTGCCGCATCATTTTGTCAAGAACGGATGTTGCAATAGCAGTCCGCCGTCGCGCTCAAACCTTGCTCCAGCGTATAGAGCGGGGTCCAATTCAGTTCGCGGCGGATTTTACCACTATCCACCCTGAGCGAACCCAGCAGTCGCTCGACTTGTTCGCCCTTGCCGGTCAAACGCCCCGCCAATTTCAACAAAGCCGGAGGACACGAAAACAGACGCGCCGGATGGCCCATCGCCGCACCCAACTGACGCAGCAGGTCAGGCGTGGAGACATCTTCGCCATCGCTTACCAGATAAGTCTGTCCGGCGGCAGCTGGATGGGTCGCACAGGCAATCAGTGCATCCACCAGATTCCCGACATAGATCAGGCTGCGGCGGTTATGTATGGAAGCGAAGGGCAAGGGAATGCGCTTGGCAACCACGTCCAGCATCTGTGCAAA
>JANONV010000142.1:0-4562 GCA_031421015.1 Gallionella sp.
CATGCAGATTTGGCAAGGCACTCATGGTGAAAAAAGGAATCATGCGATGGCCGACGCTGGCGAACAATGGCAGCAGGAACAGCCAGATTCCTGTCTGGGTGGCGACCCGCAACCACAGCATATTATCGCTTAACAGCCAGAAGAAAAACGCGGCCAGTCCCAACCAGCCCATAGCCAGCGTCAGCAGTATCGCGATAGGGTTGGTCTTGTCCGAGGGAGGAGTATCGAGCACCACGCGCAACAATGCATACACGGCCACAGCCCAGCCCGCCAGCGTGCTGGCGAGCGCAAGCAGCAGAACGCTGTGGTGCGCCAGCAGACCTGCATAGAACATCACATTACCCGACAGCAGCAGCACAAAGGCTGTCACGTAGTGCTGTGCCGGGATTTCCTTGCCATTCATCCAGCGCGGAAAGGTGGTCATCACAAAACCGAAGATAAAAAATGGGAACAGACCAAACACCATCAGATAGGCGTGTGCGGCAGCGGGCATGATGCTCCATGCTATGGGTTGCCCTGCCACGCCATAACGCGTCACCAGATCAAGCAGCCACCATAACATCGCGGCGATGATTTGCAGTGCACCGCCAAAAAACATGACACGGTGCGGTGCGGCAGTAAAATTGCTCCAGGCTAGCCTCAGGTTCGTCATGATGAATCCCTCCGGTTGATATTAGAATTTACTTGCTAAAAGCATAACTTGTGCCACATTCATTGATCTGGCGCAAGCGCCCCGGACAAAAGATGTGTTTATAATATATCACGCCATGATTCAAAAGGTGTGCTACCCAGCTATGCGCTATTCACCGCGATCACGGTTTACCAAAGCACGCTTCATCACCTTGGGAAGCTTGCATCTTGAAAAATAACGCCAGGGGAAAATCATGATTTCATTTGCCGCTATAGAGGCCGCAGCCAACTTTAATAATCCCTTGTCCATGTTGCATGCCTGTCACGGCAAGATTCTGGCGCAATGCGTGACGCTGCGAAAATTATCCAGCCATCTGGACAGCAACGGCTGTGACCTGCAGGCGCAGCAAGCCGCGCAAAATATCCTGCGTTACTTCGACACTTCCGGCCAGTTTCACCATCAGGACGAGGAGGCAGATTTGTTCCCCGCCTTGCGACTGTGCGCCGGCCCGGAGAAGTCCGATGTGGATGCTTTGCTGGACAGCCTGCTATCCGATCATGCAGTCATGGCGGCGGCGTGGTCCGATTTACGTGACGTGTTGCTGCAACTGGCTAAAGGAGAAAATGCGCCTCTGAGCGAAACGCTGCTGGCCAAATTTATCACGAGTTATACCGACCACATTGCCGTTGAAGAACGCGATCTATTGCCACTGGCCGCGCGCCTGCTCAGCCCGCAGCAGACTGAGCAGATCGGCAAGCATATGGCCGAGCGGCGTGGCGTAAAACTCCAGTAATCCCATCTATATATTTTTATCAATACACAAAGAATTGGTGTTTACTTACTGATGCCCAGTGCCCTGGCTACACCGGCACCATATGCCGGATCGGCCTTGGTGCAGTTCGCAATATGGCGCAACTGGATTTCACACGGAGCGCTATCAACTGAGCGTGCGGTGTTTTCGAACAGCACCTGTTGCTGCGCTGGCGTCATCAAGAGAAACAGGGCGCGCGGCTGCGAGCACCTGATTTTTTGTTCCGTAGTTTTTAAATATTATCAATCTGTTTTGTGAATCAATTCTATTGAAAAAATCAATTTGATAGATCAATCGTATGCGCATACATTGAAGTCCCCACTACGTTTATCAATACTTTTTAGGAGACTATTATGTTCGTACAAACGAAACCCTTCGTCGTCGGCGCACTGACCGCCGCACTGTTTGCGGCCAACGCCCATGCAGCTCAACTGACCCGCGACAACGGTGCGCCGGTCGGTGAAAACCAGCACTCTCAGACCGCTGGTGCATCCGGCCCGGTGATGCTGCAGGACATTCAACTTATCCAGAAACTCCAGCGCTTCGACCGTGAGCGCGTGCCCGAGCGTGTTGTTCATGCGCGCGGCACCGGAGCACACGGCGTATTCCAAGTGACTGGCGACATCAGCAAGCTGTCGATGGCCAAGGTCTTCAAGTCAGGTGCCAAGACCCCGGTGTTCGTGCGCTTCTCGACAGTGATCCATGGTCTACACTCGCCCGAAACCCTTCGCGATCCGCGTGGCTTCTCGGTCAAGTTCTACACCGAAGACGGCAACTGGGACCTGGTCGGTAACAACCTGCCTGTGTTCTTCATCCGCGACGCGATCAAGTTCCCCGACGTGATCCATTCGCTCAAACCCAGCCCGGACACTAACTTACAAGATCCGAACCGCTTTTTCGACCTGTTCAGTCACATCCCCGAAGCGACTCACATGCTGACCCGCGTTTTCTCAGACTACGGTACCCCTGCGAACTACCGCATGATGAACGGCAACGGTGTCCACGCCTACAAGCTGGTCAATGACAAGGGCGAGTACGTCTACGTTAAATTCAACTGGGAATCGAAGCAGGGCGAGAAAAACCTCTCTGCTGCCCAAGCCAGCGAAATCCAGGGCAAAAACTTCAGCCATGCCACGCAGGATCTGATCGAAGCAATCGAGCGCGGCGACTACCCGAAGTGGGATTTGAAGGTGCAGATCGTCAAGCCTGAAGACTTTTCCAAGTTTGATTTCGACCCACTCGACACCACCAAGGTCTGGCCGAATATACCATTTGTCACTGTCGGCACGATGACGCTCAACCGAAATCCGGCTAACGTATTTCAGGAAACCGAACAAAGCGCATTTGCCCCAGGCAATCTCGTTCCGGGCGTCGAGGCTTCCGAAGACAAGATGCTGCAAGGCCGACTGTTTTCGTACAACGACACCCAGCTCTACCGCGTCGGCACCAACGTGTTCCAGCTCCCAATCAACGCGCCCAAAGCCATGGTCAACAACAACAACCAGGACGGCTCGGCCAACTCTGGCACACGCACCGGCAAGGTTAACTACGAGCCCAGCCGTATCGAACCCAAACCGCAGATGGCTGTGAACAAGTACAGCAGCACGCCGGTTTCCGGCAAGACTGAGCAGGTGCGCCGTCCCGGCAATCAGGTCAACTTCCGTCAAGCAGGCGAGTTCTACCGCTCGCTGACCAAGGCCGAGCAGATGAACCTGGTGTCCAATCTCAGCGGCGACCTCAGTGTTGTCAAGGACAAGACCACCCGCAACATCATGCTGTCGTTTTTCTACAAGGCCGACGCAAACTATGGAGCAGCCCTGGTTGCCGCAGTCAAAGCCAATCTCTCTGAAGTGAAGGCGATGGCTGCCGAACTCAGCGACAAGTAAACGCTGCGGACCCTGCCTGCCCGGGCAGGGCTTTTTCGAATCGGAGCTGGTTCCGATTCGAAAAAGCTGGCGCCACGCCCCGACTGGCTTGAGCCACTCGAGACGTCGCTCCCGCATTCGCGCCTCACGGCGCTGCTCAGACACGAAAGGATAGACATGAAATTTGCATTCAAACTGTTCGCCCTGTGGACTGTCCTGCTTGTCGTACTCGTCCGCACGACCTTCGCCGCCGAAACCGATCCGGCATCTGTGCGCAAGCAACTCGAAGTCCGTTTGCTGAAAGCCGCCGAACGTGGTGAAGCCGAAGTCGTCTCTCTCTTTCTCGCGCCCGAATATCTGCACGCCAATCGCGGCATCCTCGAAGCGCGCAATGCCGCCAGCCACAGCCCGCTTATGCTCGCCGCCTACAACGGGCACCTTGCCGTCGTCGAACAACTCCTCGTCGCCGGGGCTGACGCCTGCGCACAGGACAAGCGCGGTAACACCGCGCTCCTGGGCACGATCTTCAAAGGCGAAACCCGCGCCGCGTTGCGCCTGATCGGGGCGCCCTGTGGCACCGACGCCCGCAACCTTGCGGGACAAACCCCGGCCATGCTCGCCGCGCTGTTTGGGCGCCAGGAAATCCTTACAGAACTGAAAAAACGCGGGGCCGACATGGCTGCCACCGATGCCTTCGGAAACACGGTCGAAAGCCTCGCACGTGGCGAGATCAAGACGCGCTGATTCAGTCCAGCAATTTCCAGCAGGGTGGGATGCCACACGGCAAACGCGATTTCGCCCAGCTACGCCCCAGCTTACACTTGTCGATGGTGCGTAAGGGCTTGGGTTTGGCGACAGTGGAGTTGGCTCGCACAGAATTCGGGTTACCAGCATTGATCCTAAAAACCGCAGTTGAATGAGGCATCATCTGTAGGGTGCGTCCCACGCACCATGGTGCGCACGGCGTTTATGCCCTTCAGGGTGCACCCTACTCACCCAAATGGTGGTCGCGACTAAATGAAGATGATGTCGTTGAGTTTGTGCGAGGATGCCGCATTCGAGATAGCTGCAAAAAGCGCGCTCAACATAGACGGGCGGCGACTCATCGAATTGCCCGGTTGAGGGTTCAAACCAGGTTTCGAAATGCGTCTGAAAGGTACGATACCACAACGTCCGCGCGGCACGTTTGACAGTTGCTTTCACGGGTAGCACCCGGGCAGTGATTACCCATGCGCCAGATGAAATTATTTATCCC
>JANONV010000143.1:0-2692 GCA_031421015.1 Gallionella sp.
GCCGTCCCACTCCAATACTTCTGGAACGCCCTGCTCGCGTACAAACACCTCTTCGCGTATCGCCCGCAACAAGGGTTCGCCGTTATGCCAAGAAAGCAGATGTACTGTAAAAGGATTGCTCATGATATTCCCTCCTCATAAACTGCCTGTGCATGATACACCGGGCAGCTTACTCGTCAATACGCACCTTCGTACCCGCCGGAACAAGGTCAAACAACTCCAACAAATCAGCGTTATACATGCGCACGCAACCCTTGGAACCCGGCTGCCCAAGCACCGTAGCGTCAGGCGTGCCGTGGATGTAAATATAACGGCGCATGGTGTCGCAGGTACCCAGACGATTGAACCCGACCTCACAACCGGACAGCCACAAGATGCGCGTCAGTATCCAATCGCGTCCGGGATGCTGCGCACCTAACTCCGGCGTATAAATTTCTCCGGTCGGACGGCGGCTCACAAACACCGTGTTGAGCGGCTGACCCGCGCCGATCTTGGCACGAACAATATGCTGCCCGCGCGGCGTGCAAAAGCTGCCATATTCCTCGCCCACGCCATTGGCCGCCGTGGAAACCGGATAACGGCGCAGCACTTGGCCTGCATCGTCGAGAAGCTCCAATGTTTGCGTGGCAATGTGAATAATGATCTTCATCCAAAGTCCTTAATCCCGAATTGTCCATTAGAGCGCGGATGGGCGCTTTCAACGCTTTCACCCCCCCATCCCAATTGCCCCCCACCCTAGCCCTCCCCCTCAAGGGGGAAAGGAGCCGGTTCTGCCCCCTCGCAAGCTCTCCCCCTTGAGGGGGAAAGGAGCCGGTTCCCTCCCCCTCAAGGGGGAGGGCTAGGGAGGGGGTGAAAGTTTTGGCGACATACCAAGATAAATTACACGAACTCTCTAATGGATTATCCGGGATTAACAGGTTTAAGCCATTAACAGGTTGTTGAGATAATTTAGATATAGAGGACAAACATGCACAGTCGCAGAGAAAAATTTGGATTGATAGGATTAGGCTTAATCGCGGGCGTACTGGTCAGCCTGCAACTCGCTGCCATCGCTGACAAGGACAGCCAGGAGCCGCTGCCCATAGAAGAATTGCGTTCCTTTTCCGAGGTATTTTCCCGCATCAAGAGTGACTATGTAGAGCCAGTCAGCGACAAGAAGCTGATCACCGAAGCCATCAATGGCATGTTAAGCGGGCTCGATCCGCACTCCTCCTATCTGGATGCCGATGCATTCAAGGAGCTGCAAGTCGGCACGCATGGCGAGTTTGGCGGCCTGGGCATTGAAGTGAGCATGGAAGACGGGCTGGTGAAAGTCATTTCGCCGATAGAGGACACGCCGGCATATAACGCCGGCATCAAAAGCGGCGATCTGATCATCAAATTGGACGATACACAGGTCAAGGGTTTGTCGTTAAATGATGCAGTCAAACGCATGCGCGGTAAACCGGGCAGCAAAATCACACTGACCATAATCCGCAAGAATGCACCGAAGCCGCTAATCTTTACTTTAGCGCGCGACATCATCAAGGTGAAGAGCGTCAAACCCAAGATGATAGAGCCCGGCTATGGCTTTATCCGCATCACGCAATTTCAGGATCGCACCGGTGAAAATCTCGCCACTGCGCTGAACAATCTGTACAAAGAGAATCCGGGCACAATGAAAGGCCTGGTGCTGGATCTACGCAACAATCCGGGTGGATTGCTCAACAGCGCAGTGGCCGTATCCGCCGCCTTTCTGCCCAAGAATGTGCTGGTTGTTTATACCGAAGGACGCACCGAAAGTGCCAAGATGCGCCTGACCGCCGCCCCTGAAAATTATGCCCAAAACCAGGCCGATTACCTGAAGGATCTGCCTGCGGCGGTCAAGGACGTGCCTATCATATTGCTGGTAAATGGCGGCTCCGCATCCGCGTCAGAAATTGTCGCGGGCGCATTGCAGGATCACAAACGCGCCATCGTCATGGGCACGCAAACGTTCGGCAAGGGTTCGGTGCAGACCGTACTGCCGCTGGGCAACAACACCGCGATCAAGCTCACCACCTCGCGCTATTTCACGCCCGGTGGCCGCTCCATCCAGGCCACGGGCATCGTCCCCGATATTATTGTGGAAGACCCGGCGACGGCGGAGCAAGACCATACCTTCCGCATGCGCGAAGCTGACCTGGAGCGCCACCTGAGCAATGGAAATGGACAGCAGCCCGATGACAAGGCGAAAGAACGCGTAAAACCGGCAGCCCCGGCCAAGCCCGAGGAAAACGATGCGGTCAAACCAAAATTTACTGAATTCGGCACCAAGGACGATTACCAGCTCAACCAGGCTCTAAACCTGCTCAAGGGTATGAACATCCTGCATGGGGCAGGGGACAAAAAAAAGCCGCAGCTTGATTAAAGCGCGAAGTGACCATATGGGCGCCTCTAAAAATTCAAAATCCTAAGCGAGACAAGGCGCGAAAGAAAGTCCGCGCAACCCGTATTGGGTATGTAAGCGTTAAAATTTATTGAGCAACGCAGTATCGCGACGGAGTTTGGATTTATAGAGATGCCCAGATGAATGATCAGCAGCTACTGCGCTACAGCCGCCATATCCTGCTGCCCGAGATCGGCATTGAGGGACAACAAAAACTGCTGGATGCGCACGCGTTGATTATCGGCGCTGGCGGGCTGGGTTCGCCTGCAGCGCTGTTCCTCGCCG
>JANONV010000144.1:0-3931 GCA_031421015.1 Gallionella sp.
TACCGGAGATTACGATCTGGTTTGCTGCGGTCACAGCCATGTCGCGGAGATCATCCGGCAACCCAACATCAAGGGTGGGGGGACTTTGCTGGTCAACCCCGGTTCGGTTTCCGGCATCGGCGCGCCCAATGCGGAGCAGGCTTACACCTGGGTATTGGGCGATTTGACCGATATGACATTTGAGATTCACACGCTGAAGTATTGATGATGTCCTGAGTCTGTACAATAAACCCTCATCAGCACGGCAAGTATTCCAAAGGTGGTTCGCGTGACGACTTCAATCGCAACCAACCAGACCATCCTTGTTGTGGGAGGCGGGATAGGCGGCATGACTGCGGCGCTGGAAGCCGCCGAATGCGGCAAGCAGGTGATACTCGTCGAACGCAACGCGACGCTGGGCGGGCTCACCGCGCTGCTGTACCGTTATTTTCCCAAGATGTGTCACCCCACCTGCGGACTTGAGATCAACCTGCGCCGCCTAAAGGACAACCGCAACGTGCGCGTGATGACCATGACCGAAGAGCTAGTGTAGTGCGACGTAATTAATAGAACTTAATGCAGACCTTCCTGTCTCACTTTCGAGCATAGAGACAGGAGATCCCAAATGCGTATAGCGATACCGATAATGCTGAGCACGCAAGAACGAACCAGACTGACGAAGTTGTCCAATTCCCGAACCAGCTTGGTGCGGCTGGCGACGCGAGCGCGGATCGTGTTATTGGCTGCCGAGGGACTGGAGAATATCGAAATTGCCAAGCGGCTGCACATCGGTCGCGTGCAAGCGGGGCGCTGGCGCGATCGGTATGCGCAAGGCGGCTTGCCCGCCATCGAAGTTGATCTGCCGCGTGGCGGGCGCACAAAGCGCGTGGATGCCGGCGAGATTGTGCGCCTGACCACACAGACGCTGCCGCAAAATGCCACGCACTGGAGCACGCGCACCATGGCAGCAAAGGCTGGCGTGAGCGAGCACAGTGTGCGGCGCGTATGGCACGCCCACGGCCTGAAACCGCATCTGACCAAGGCTTTCAAAGTTTCGCGCGACCCGAAGTTTGCCGAGAAACTCGAAGACATCGTGGGCTTGTACCTGTCTCCGCCGGCGCATGCCCTGGTGTTGTGCTGCGATGAAAAAAGCCAGATTCAGGCGCCCGACCGCACCGGGCCCGGATTGCCGTTGAAGAAGGGGCGCAAAGCCACCCTGACCCATGACTACAAACGCAACGGCACCGCCACCTTGTTCGCCGCGCTCATCCTGCTCAACGGCCAGATCATCTCGTGCTGTCAGGCGCGGCACCGCCACGAGGAATGGCTGAAGTTCCTGCGCCGCATCGATCGGGAAACCCCCAAGGACAAAGACCTGCACCTGATTGCCGATAACTACGCCACCCACAAACACCCCAAAGTTAAAGAATGGCTGGCAAAACATCCGCGCTTCCATATGCATTTCACGCCGACTTCGGCATCGTGGCTGAACATGGTGGAACGCTTCTTCCGCGACCTGACCACACGGCAATTGCGTCGCGGGGTCTTTCGCAACGTGCCTGAGCTGACCGCCACCATCAAGAATTACATCAATGTCCATAATCAAAATCCCAAGCCATTTATCTGGACTGCAAAAGCGAATGACATCCTGCAAAAAGTCATTCGTGCTAACCTGCGATTAAGTTCCAAACAGAACGTCGCACTACACTAGCAGCCTGTCTGACTTGAAGAATCGAAGCGAAAATTCGGCTGGGCGAGGGCAGATTTTGCCGGTTTTGCAGGTCAATAGTCGTTCTATTGACCAAAAAAAGCGGTGAAATATGCACCGGCCAGGCGGATTTGCAGCCGATTCCCTTCAAGTCAGACAGGCTGCTAGGGATCATTGTGATGCCGGGTGATTTCGACGGTGAGAATAGTGTGCGAGTGGTCTGCGGGTGTCAAGCGGGTCGGCGCGCGCTCAAAACCATCAGCAACACACCGGCAATCACCATCGGCAGGCTCAGCCATTGTCCCATGCTCATGCCCAAAGACAGCAAGCCGAGAAAATCGTCCGGCTCGCGCGTGAATTCGACCAGAAAACGGAAACTGCCATAGCCGGCCAGAAACAAGCCGGATACTGCGCCGATGGGGCGCGGCTTGCGCGCATACAGCCAGAGCAGCGCGAACAGCAACAGGCCTTCCAGCGCTAATTGATATAACTGGGAGGGGTGGCGCGGCAGGTCATCCACTGCGGGGAAGACCATCGCCCATGGCACGTCGGCAGGGCGTCCCCACAATTCGCCGTTGATGAAATTGCCGAGGCGGCCAAATGCCAGGCCGGGCGGAACCAATGGGGCGATGAAATCGGTGATCTGCAGCCAGCGCAGCCGCTTGTTGTGCGCCAACCAGGCCATCGCGACCAGCACACCGAGAAAGCCGCCGTGAAACGACATGCCGCCTTGCCATACCGCAAAGATTTCCAGCGGGTGATCGAGGTAGTATGCGGCTTTGTAAAACAGCACATAGCCCAAACGCCCGCCCAGAATCACCCCGAGCACGCCATAGAACAACAGGTCGTCGAGCAGTTTGGTATTGATTCTGGGGTCATTGAACGTGGCGATGCGTTTGCGCCCCAGCCACAGAAAAGCGATGAAACCGGCGAGATACATCAGCCCGTACCAATGAATGGCAAGCGGGCCGAGTTGCAGGGCGACAGGATCGAATTGCGGATGAACGAGCATGGGCGTATCGGGTAAAATCGGAAGGCCAATTATACGGGCATCTCGACAATCCGCTCAAACGCGCAAGACATTTCGACATTAGAAGAGGGTAAACATGACCACAGCACAGCAGTTAAACACGCAATTCGGCATCAATGGACAACTGAGCTTCCGCGCGGATGCCCCCGTAAAGGGGACGCCGCCAGACACTCGCCCTGCGGGCGGTCTTGGCGCAGCCGGTGGCCTGATCGTCGCTGAAATAACCAATGCCCGTGCAAGCGCATCGATATGCCTGCAAGGCGCGCACCTGATGACCTGGCAGCCCAGCAGCCAGGCCGTGCCGGTGGTGTGGCTGTCGCGCGACGCCAAACTGGCGGCGGGAAAATCCATACGCGGCGGCGCGCCGGTGTGCTGGCCGTGGTTCGGCGCGCATGCATCCGAATCCGGCTTTCCCGGACACGGTTACGCGCGCACCGTGCCCTGGCGGGTAGTGGAGTCGGGCAATGAACCGGACGGCGCGACGCGCCTGACGCTGCGTCTGGTGGAAAGCGAGAAGACTCGCGCGCAATGGCCGCACGCTTCACAACTCGATTTGACCGTGATCGTCGGCGAGACGCTGCGCATGGAACTGACCACCGAGAATACCGGGGCTACCGATTTCGTGATCGGCGAAGCGCTGCATACTTATTTGCAGATCGGCGACATCGGCGCAGTGCGCGTCACCGGACTGGACGGTTGTGATTATTGGGACAAGGTCGGCGCTACCACGCTCAGAAAACAACATGGCGCGATTGCTTTTTCGGGCGAAACCGACCGCGTGTATATCAATACCGCCGCCGGATGCGTGATCGAAGACGATAAGCTCAAGCGACGCATACACATCGCCAAGTCGGGCAGTCTCTCCACCGTGGTGTGGACGCCCTGGACAGAAAAGGCTAACAAAATGGGCGACATGGGACAGCCGGACGGCTGGCGCGAAATGGTGTGTGTGGAATCGGCGAACGCGATTGAAAATGTCGTTAAGGTCGCAGCGGGAACCATGCACAGTCTGATAGTCGAATACCGTGCCGAGTCGTTTTAGAGGTGCCCTTTAGCGGGTTTGGCAAGAAACTCCTCAACTGCCCACCTACAAGATTTTGTGAGGTTTTTAGAGATAACTTGTCAACTTTAGTCGGCAAAGCGGCGTTATTGGACTGCCGTCAGAAAAGTTATCGGGTAAAGCTGACCGGCGACTTGGCTATCGTTTTTTGGTA
>JANONV010000145.1:0-2061 GCA_031421015.1 Gallionella sp.
CATCCCGGCGCGATGAGTTTTTCCGAGCAGAATCATGTCAGCGACGCCCAGGTCAACAATACCGGGAACATCAGCCTCGGCATCGTCTCGCCGGACGGGCGCGACGGCATGTTGCAACACGCGCGCGAATTTCACGAAGCAAACATTCCCTGGGTGTTCGATCCGGGTCAGGGCATGCCGATGTTCAGCGGGGAAGAGTTGCTGCGTTTTGTCGAGCAGGCCGATTATGTGACGGTGAACGACTACGAGGCGCAACTGCTGCAGGATAAGACCGGCAAAAAGATCGAGGAACTCGCCAGAGCCACGCGCGCGTTCATCATCACCCGCGGCGGCGAAGGCTCGACCATCTACACCGATGGCAAGGAGATCATCATCCCCTGCGCCAAGCCCACCGCGCTGCTCGACCCCACCGGTTGCGGCGATGCCTATCGCGCTGGCCTGCTGCATGGCATCCGGCAAAGCTGGGATTGGGAGACCACCGGGCGCATGGCCTCGCTGCTAGGCACGCTCAAGATCGCCAGCCGCGGCGGACAGAACCATGAACCGACGCGCGATGAATTAAAGACGCAGTTCCAGCAACATTTTGGTTATTCCATCAGCCTGTAATTTTAATTCCAGATCAAATATGCATTTTTGTAGGCCGGGCTTCACCCGCCGGATATAGCTGCATGGCAGAGTCCGACCTACTACGCTGCAACATCTTAAAATCAATCCCTCCCAGCCTCCCAACCCTCCCCTTGAAGGAGAAGGGATATGATTAGCCGCGCCATGAACCCCACACTCATAACCCACATCTCCGCTGTCATCAGCGCTATGACGCGTCGCCCCTTTACGCCGCGCGCCACATCACCCGTCGAAGGCGGCAGCATTAACGAAGCTTATCGTCTTGACGGAACGAACGGCACACACTACTTCCTCAAGTTGAACGACGCCCAACATCTGCCGGTGTTCGTCGCGGAGGCGGAAGGGCTCGATGCGATCGCCGCGACGAACACCCTGCGCGTGCCGCACCCCATCGCGCACGGTGTCGCAGACAAGCAAAGCTATCTGATATTGGAACATCTGGAACTGGGTTCACGCGGCGATGCGCAACTGCTCGGCGAACGACTCGCCGCACTGCATCGTTTCACATCATCTCAATTCGGCTTCGCTCAAGACAACTTCATCGGCATCACGCCGCAGCCGAACACATGGGCGGATGACTGGGTGACATTCTGGCGCGAGCAGCGCCTGGGCTTTCAATTGCGCCTCGCGGCGGAGAATGGCTACGGGGGCCAGTTGCAGACCTTTGGTGAGGAGTTGATGGACGCGCTGCCCGCCTTCTTCGCCGACTATACCCCGCAACCCTCGCTGCTGCACGGCGACCTGTGGAGCGGCAACCACGCCTTCCTTGCGGACGGTACGCCGACGATCTTCGATCCCGCGACCTATTACGGCGACCGCGAATGCGACCTCGCAATGACGGAACTGTTCGGCGGATATGGTGCGAATTTTTATGCGGCTTATCGCGCCGCGTATCCGCTGGATGAAGGTTATGACACGCGCCGCGACCTATATAACCTCTATCACATTCTCAATCACGCCAACCTGTTCGGCGGCGGCTATGCGCGGCAGGCGGAACAGATGATGCGGAGGTTGCTCAGCGAAGTCTCCTAGGTTTGCAACACCCGAATACGCGGAGCCACCATCGGCAACAATTCTCGCATAGCCATGCGCATGTCGTACTCTGCTTGCAGGTTGAGCCAAAAGCGCGGATCCATCTGAAAATACACACCGAGACGCAAGGCGGTATCCGCCGTGATCGGGCGGCGGCCATTCACGATCTCGCTGATTCGGCTCGGCGGCACATCAATATCGGCAGCCACCTGGCGCGCGGTTATTTCCTTGGGCTTCATGAATTCTTCCAACAAAATCTCGCCCGGGTGAATTTCTTCCAACATTTTGGTCATACGCATTTCTCCTTTCAGTTATGGCGCATTACCAATGCTTCGCCACCGGATTCATCAGCCCACCTGAATGATCTGATTGAGCCGTTCGCAAACTTGCGCAAACAAAGTGTTT
>JANONV010000146.1:0-4852 GCA_031421015.1 Gallionella sp.
GCGGAAGAACGCTGCGGGCTGCGCGGTGGCTCCTGGAAAAACGATGCCAAAATCACCCGTGCCACCGACCGCAACTTAAATTCGCCCGACTTCCGCTGTCTCAGCGACGGGTTCCGTCTTGCCAGAACCGTTGATCCTTGAACCTTTACCCCTTACTCGGAGCTTGGCGCAAGAGGCACGGGTTTGATGGCTGCTGCTGGATGAAGTGTAAGTGCTACTCAGAAATTAAATTCTTTATCCATGTTTTTGCGTAACGACGCTACGCTTTGCTGGCCGTAAAGCACTTTTATTTTTTCTCCATTGGGCGCAAAGAAAACCAATGCCGTTGTATCTTCAATATTGTAAGTCTTGATAAATTCCTTCCCTTGAGTGATAAAAAGGTCGGCCACGAGGAATGTAACGCGTCCCTTGTATTCATCTCTCAAAGTTATGCTTATCGTGTCCATATTATTTCCGCTAGCGACCAAATGCGGGTTATGAACCATGACTACAATGTTTTCTCCTTTGCCGATAAGCGAGAAGTCTTGCGAAAATCCGCGCGGCAGGAGCGCGATAAAGGCTACCGCAACCCCCAGCAGAACTATCACCGTGAGCAGCTTCGGCCACAGGGGCCGCTTGGTCGATGGCGGGCGGACTGTGTCGTCCGGGTTATTTTGTTTCGGTGTCTTCATACTTTGTCCTTTTCAGAAAATACGGGCTGCTTGGTAAAGCACTCAATATAGCCGCTACAAATGATCCCACGCAAGGCGATGGCCGACTTGCAATCATATCAAGAAGCCCAACGCAAGCAATAATCTATGCTCGCGGCACAGTATCAACCACCTTTCATGGCTGGCGAACAACATGTTGAGCTAACCCGTCAGTTTGCGCTTAAGAATTTCATTCAACTCCCCCGGATTGGCCTTGCCCTTGCTGGCCTTCATCGCCAGACCGACAAAAAAGCCAAACAGCTTGTCTTTGCCGCTGCGGTACTCGGCAAGCTGAACCGGATTGGCGGCAATGATTTCGTCCACCAGCTTTTCCAGCGCGCCGCTGTCGGAAACCTGCTTCAATCCTTTGGCTTCGATGATGGCGTCAGCTTCCCCGCCTTCATTCCATAATGTCTTGAATATTTCCTTGGCAGCGGAGTTGGAAATGGTACTGTCCATGATGCGCTTCAACATGCCGCCGAGTTGTTGTGGTGTGATCGGACACTGCGCCATTTCCAATCCATCGCGGTTCAACTGAGCGCTGACTTCGCCGATTAACCAGTTGGCAGCGAGCTTGGCTTCCATTTCGACCAAGCCCTCTACTCCTCCCTCAATCCCTCCATCCACTACTGACAACGGGGCGGGAGGGGGCATGATTAGCGTAGCCTCAAAAAAATCCGCCATCTCCCGCGATGCAGTGAGAATGTTGGCATCGTAGGCCGACAGGCCAAGATCGTTTACATATCGCGACCGTTTGGCTTCTGGCAGCTCGGGCAACGTGGCGCGCACTTGTTCGAGCATTGCGGGCGTGATATCCAGCGGCAGCAAATCCGGATCGGGGAAGTAACGATAATCGTGCGCCTCTTCCTTGCTGCGCATCGCGCGGGTTTCACATTTATCCGAATCGAACAACACGGTGGCCTGATGGATCTTGCCGCCGTTCTCCAGCGTGTCTATCTGCCACTTCGCTTCATACTCGATCGCCTGCTGCATGAATTTGAACGAGTTGAGGTTCTTGATCTCGCGGCGCGTGCCCAGCGCTTCGCCGGGACGACGCACCGACACGTTAGCGTCGCAGCGGAACGAGCCTTCCTGCATGTTGCCGTCGCAAATGCCGATCCAGCGCACCAGCGAGTGCAGGGTTTTGGCGTAGGCCACCGCTTCGACCGCCGAGCGCATGTCCGGCTCGGACACGATCTCCAGCAAGGGTGTGCCGGCGCGATTCAGGTCGATGCCGGTCATGCCGTGATGATCTTCGTGCAGCGATTTTCCTGCGTCTTCTTCCAGATGGGCGCGGGTGATGCGCACCACTTTTTCGTATGGCTTGGCATTACCCGATAGCGGCTCGACCTGGATGGTCAGCGCGCCCTGCCCCACTACCGGCAAATCGAACTGGCTAATCTGGTAGCCTTTGGGCAAGTCAGGATAAAAATAATTTTTGCGCGCAAATACCGAACGCGGTGCGATGTGCGCGCCGACGGCCAAGCCGAATTTGATGGCGCGTTCCACTGCGCCCTTGTTCAACACTGGCAACACACCGGGTAGCGCGATGCTCACCGCATCGGCTTGAGTGTTCGGCTCGGCACCATAGGTAGTGGATGCGCCCGAAAATATTTTGCTGTTGGTTGAAAGCTGGGTATGCACTTCCAGCCCGATGACAGTTTCCCACTGAACGCTCATATTTTTACAGTCCGATGTTTTGTGGTGCGCGGCTGTGGCTATCCGTCGCCAGTTGATATTGATGCGCCACATTCAGCATCTGCGCCTCGGCGAAATAGTTGCCGATGACTTGCAAACCTACTGGCAATTTGTTGCCTCCGAAGCCGCATGGAATAGACATGCCGGGCAGACCAGCCAAGTTCACCGCAATGGTGTAGATGTCGGACAAATACATCTGCACCGGGTCGTCGCCCTTCTCGCCCAGATTAAATGCGGTACTCGGGCTGGTCGGCCCCACGATCACGTCGCATTGTTTAAAAGCGTCGGCGAAATCCTGCGCGATCAGACGGCGGATTTTTTGTGCTTGCAGGTAATACGCATCGTAGTAGCCGTGTGACAGCACATAAGTGCCGATCATAATGCGCCGTTTTACTTCCGCGCCGAAACCCTGCGCGCGGCTTCTCTCATACATCTCGGTCAGGTCGCTATATTCCGGCGCGCGGTAGCCGTAGCGCACGCCGTCAAAGCGCGACAGGTTGCTGGAGGCTTCCGCCGGAGCCAGCACGTAGTAAACCGGAACCGCCAATTTGGAATTGGGCAGGCTGATGTCAACAATAGTCGCGCCTAGTTTTTTGTATTCGGCAATGGCATCGCTGACGCAACTCGCCACATCCTGCGCCAGACCCGCAGCAAAAAATTCTTTGGGCAGCCCGATACGCAAACCAGTCAGCGGTTTGTTCAGGTTGCGTGTGTAATCTTCCTTGTCGCGCTGTAAGCTGGTGGAGTCGCGCTGGTCGAAGCCGGCCATCACGTTTAGCAGCAAGGCTAAATCTTCTGCGCTCTTTGCCATCGGCCCGGCCTGATCGAGACTGGAAGCAAAGGCAATCATGCCGTAACGTGACACCACGCCGTAAGTGGGCTTGATGCCGGAGATGCCGCACAACGCCGCGGGCTGGCGGATGGAGCCGCCTGTATCAGTGCCGGTTGCCGCCGCACACAAGCGCGCCGCCACGGCACAGGCGGCGCCACCGGAACTGCCACCGGGCACGGCGTTTTGATCCCAAGGATTTTTCACCGCGCCGAAATATGAAGTTTCATTGGATGATCCCATGGCGAATTCGTCCATGTTGGTCTTGCCCAGATTCACCGCACCGGCGTTGTTGAATTGCGTGATGACGTGCGCGTCATAAGGCGCGATGAAATTTTCCAGCATCTTCGAGCCGCATGTGGTGCGCCAACCCTTGGCGCGGAAGATGTCCTTCTGCGCGATGGGTATGCCGGTCAGCGCCTCGGCCTTGCCTGCCGCGATGCGGGCATCGGCGGCTTGCGCCTGCGCCAGGCTGGTTTCGGCGTTGGTGGTAATGTAGGCGTTCAGCGCAGGATTGAGCAATGCAATACGATCAAGATATAACTGCGTCAGTTCGGCACTGGAGATTTTTTTGGCGTGCAACGCCGCCCCGAGTTGTGTAAGGCTGGAGTTAAGCATGGTACGAACTATTCGATGACTTGGGGAACAAGATACAACCCGGCTTCGACTTGTGGCGAGCCTTTATATTGCGGAACAAGGGATTGGAACAATTCGCGCTGATTGGCTTCCGTCACTACATCCTCACGCAGCCGTTGTGACACGTCCTGAGCATGAGACATCGGGGCGATGCTTTTGGTATCGACCGCTTGCATGTCGGCAATCAAGCCAAAGATATTTGCCAACTGCATATGTGCCGTCCGGGCTTCCTGCTCGGTCATAGCCAGCCGGGCCAGGCGGGCGACTTTGTAGACATCTTCAATACTGAGCGACATAGGCTGAAATGCTTTATTTAAATTGTCTTAATAGGGTATCATAAAGCGTTTAGCAGCCCCATCTTTAATACTAATTCGGGATTCTCCATGTTTGATTTTAAATTCTTTGATGGCTATTTTTCCAATGACCTGGCAATCGACTTGGGCACCGCAAACACGCTGATCTGGGCGCGCGGCAAAGGGATAGTACTGAACGAGCCATCGGTGGTGGCGATCCGCCATGAAGGCGGCCCGCACGGCAAGAAGGTGATCCAGCAGGTTGGGTTGGCGGCCAAGCAAATGCTGGGGCGCACGCCGGGCAACATCACCGTCATACGCCCGATGAAAGATGGCGTGATTGCCGATTTCACCGTTACCGAGCAGATGCTCAAGCAATTCATCAAGCGGGTGCACAAGTCCGGCATTTTCAGTCCCAGTCCGCGTATCGTGATTTGCGTGCCATGCGGCTCCACTCAAGTGGAACGCCGCGCGATCCGCGATTCGGCTTACGGTGCCGGGGCACGTCGTGTGGATTTGATTGAAGAGCCCATGGCGGCGGCGATCGGCGCCGACCTGCCGGTGGAAGACGCAACCGGCTCGATGGTGGTGGTCATCGGCGGTGGCACCACCGAAGTAGGTGTCATTTCGCTGGGCGGCGCGGTGTATTCCGGTTCCGTCCGGGTCGGCGGCGACAAAATTGACGAGGCTATCAACAACTACATCCG
>JANONV010000147.1:0-5761 GCA_031421015.1 Gallionella sp.
ATGTGGTATGTGGGGTGTGGGGTGTGGGTGTGTAGTGGGTGGTAATTTGTGTGTGGTAAGTAGTGAGTGGTATGTGTGTGTGGTTTCCCCACTTCCCACTCCCCACTCCCCACTTCCTAGTTTATACTCAGGGAATGGCAGACCGGGAAGTCGATCAACAGTTGGTGGAGCGCGTCCAGCGCGGTGATAAGCACGCCTTCGATTTGCTGGTATCCAAGTACCAGCGCAGGCTCGGTCGGCTTATTTCCCGCTTTGTGCGGGATCCCGCAGAGGCCGAGGATGTGACACAAGATGCTTTTATCAAGGCATACCGCGCGTTGCCGGGCTTTCGCGGCGAAAGCGCGTTTTACACCTGGCTGTATCGCATCGGCATCAATACGGCGAAAAATCACCTGCTGGCGAACAAGCGGCGCGTGCAGACCAGTACGTTTTTTGATGCAGAGGAAGCAGAATCCTATGAGGATGCCGGTTTGTTGCATGAAGTCAGCACCCCGGAAAATGAACTCATGAGCAAACAGGTTGTCGATGTCGTGCAGGCTTCGTTGCAGCAATTGCCGGAAGATTTGCGCAGTGCGCTGACCCTGCGCGAAATCGAGGGTTTGAGTTATGAGGAAATCGCTGACGTGATGAATTGCCCTATAGGCACGGTGCGATCGAGAATTTTCAGGGCGCGCGAAGCGGTAGCGGAGAATCTGCGGCCGTTGTTGGAAACCGGTAAAGACAAGAGGTGGTAAAGGGCGGCTCTAAAAATTCAGAGTTCGCCCAAATGCAAGGCGCGGAAAAAATTTCGCCGCGCCGCATATGAGTTATATGTAAGCAAGAAATTTTTTACGCAACGCAGCAGTTGGGATGAAATCTGGATTTTTAGAGGTGACCTAGACATGAAACAGGAAATATCTGCACTGATGGACGGCGAATTGTTTGAGGATGAAGCGGAGGGTTTGCTTGACCGGGCAAGACGCGATCCCGCTGCCCAAAAAGATTGGGAGACTTATCACCTGATTGGAGATGTGCTGCGCCAGCCCGAGCACATACACTGCGGTTTGAGCGCGCGAGTGCGCAAACGCATGCAGGATGAGCCTACCGTCCTGGCGCCGCGCGGTGGTGCGGTGAAACAGAAAGCGCGCGCGTTTGCATTGTCGGCTGCGGCCTCGCTGCTGGCAGTCGGTGTGGTGGCTTGGATGTCGTTGCAGATCAGTCCTGAGGCGGCTCCACAGATGGCGATGCAGCAAGCCGCCATCCGCCCGGTCAATTTACAAATTCAATCCCGTTCCAACGATTATTTGATGGCGCATCAGGAATTCTCCCCCAGCACCGACATGAAGGGTGGCGCGTCCTATATCCATGCGGTTTCTTACGGCGCGGATGGAAAATAATCCAAATGAACAATAATAACGGGGAAAAATGGCGATGAGGCTGCGCTTTGCGTTTTGTGAAACGCTGCTGGGCGGGCTGCTGCTGGTTACCGCCAATGCCTACGCAGGAGAGGGCCAGGACAGCCTTGATCGGCACGGCCTTGATTGGCTCAGGGTCGTTGTTTTTGCGGCTCATCAGACCGATTACAGCGGAGTGTTCATTTACCAGTACGACAATCGCGTCGAGACTTCACGCATCACTCACGTGGTCGAGCCGGACAGCGAATATGAGCGGGTCGAGAGCCTGGATGGCCCTAGGCGCGAGATCATTCGGCATCATGGGCAAGTTTGGTGTTATACCAATCAGAAAATGGAGCAGGTGGACAGTCGGCAAGGGTATAGCAGATTCCCGTCTTTGCTGCCGGAACAGTTGTCCGCGTTGAGCGCGAACTATCGGGTCAAAGAAGCCGGGGTAGAACGTGTAGCCGAATACAATGCACAAGTCATCTTGTTGCAGCCCAGAGACAATTTGCGCTATACCCATAAAATATGGGTGCATACCGACTCCGGTTTGCTGTTGAAGGCTGCCGTGTTGGGGGACAAGAATCAATTGGTCGAACAATATGCCTTTACCCAATTGCAAATCGGTGGGGACATCGATCGCTCCTGGATCAAGGCTATCACTGCCAGCGCCAATTCCGGGTCCGGTATACCAAAGCCGGGCAATTCACCGCTGCCTAAAGGCGATGTGAAGTTGACGCAGCCGGACGGCGGATCGCATGGCTTTGGCACAAGCCTGGGGCAGGGCGCTGCAGCGGATTTGCATGGCGCGCCCGTTAATAGCGGTTGGCTGGTGGATGCGCTGCCGGCAGGTTTCAAAAAGACCATGGAGATCCAGCGACGCATGCGAGGTAAACCGGCCCCTGTGACGCAACTGGTATTCTCTGACGGATTGAGTGCGATTTCCGTATTTATCGAACCTTCCGATGGAAAAGAAGACGATGTGGCGGGATTGTCCAGCCGTGGCGCGATGAATTTGTATCACAAGGTCGTGGACAAGAATTTATTTACGGTGGTTGGTGAAGTCCCGCCGCGCACGGTCATGCAGGTGCTCGATTCGGTACGCCACAGCGGTAGATGACCATGCTGGAGACGCGTGCCGTTGTCGTTCGGATCGATGGGCAATATGCCCTGGTGCAGGCCGACCAGGGGAATGGCTGTGAGCAGTGCAACGGCAAGGGTTGCGGGACAGGCAAGCTATCCGGGTTGTTTTGCAGCAAACCGCGCCAATTCCGGGTGGACAACCCGATCAATGCCGGCATAGCCGACGAAGTCATCATATCGGTTGCCGAGGGTGCGGTATTGCGCGGGATAGCCCTGGTTTATTTGTTGCCGTTGTTGCTGCTGGCAACGGGCGCGATGCTGGGTAATTTCTGGGCGATACAGGCCGGACAACGCGATGTCTATGCCGCCGTGGGTGCGCTGTCAGGCTTGGCTGCCGGATTTGTCTTCGCCAAAAGGATTTCGTTACGCCAAGCCGGAAGTCATTTTCAGCCGTATATCGCGCGGCTGTGGCGCGAGGAGTAGTAGGGGCGCGATTTACCTCGAAGAGGTTCTTGTGCCGTGTGGGCATCGCGCCCGTACAGTGGGTTGGTTTAATTTTTCATTGTAAGGTGGAATATATGCTAGGAAATTTTATTAGGCTGTTGGTGTTGGCCATGGGTGTAATGCTGGCCGTATCGGCTCAAGCGAAAGAACTACCGGACTTCACCGACCTGGTGGAAAAACAGGGTGCGGCGGTCGTCAATATCAGTATCACCCAAATCATTCGCAATACGCAAGATATTCCCAATGTGCCGCAGGGAGATCCGTTTTATGATTTTTTCCGTCGCTTTGGGCCGCAAATGCCGCGCGAGCAGGAGTCGCCATCACTCGGTTCGGGGTTCATCATCAGTTCGGACGGCTATATCATGACCAATGCGCATGTGGTGGACAGTGCCGATAAGATTATCGTTCGCCTGACCGATAAGCGTGAATTTCGCGCCAAGGTCATCGGTGCAGACAAGCGTACCGACGTGGCTTTGCTGAAAATAGAAGCCACCGGCTTGCCGAAAATCAATGTGGGCGATCCGAACAAGCTGAAGGTGGGGGAGTGGGTAGTTGCGATCGGTTCACCGTTTGGTTTTGACAGCAGCGTGACGGCGGGTCTCGTCAGCGCCAAGGGACGCTCCTTGCCGCAGGACAATTTCGTGCCATTCATTCAAACCGATGTGGCGATCAACCCCGGCAATTCCGGCGGCCCATTGTTCAATATGAATGAAGAAGTAGTCGGCATCAACTCGCAAATCTATACCCGCTCCGGCGGATCGATGGGTTTGTCTTTCGCCATTCCGATCGATGTGGCGATGCAAGTGGCCGATCAATTGCGCACCACCGGCAAGGTGACGCGCGGGCGCATCGGGGTGGTGATACAGGAATTGACGCGCGAACTGGCCGAGTCATTCGGCTTGAGCAAACCCAATGGCGCGCTGATCAGCAGCGTGGAGAAGAACGCGCCGGCGGATAAGGCAGGCATTGAGGCCAGCGATGTGATTCTCATATTCGACGGCAAGCCGGTGAACAGCTCCAGCGATTTGCCGCGCATCGTGGCGGCGACCAAGCCTGACGCCAAGGTGGCGGTCGAGTTGTGGCGCAGGGGTGAGTCCAAGCAAGTCACCGTGGTGGTCGCGGAGATGCCTGAAGACGGCAAGCTTGCACAATCTGGCAAAAAGCCGACTGGCGATGCGGGTGAGGTGATTCCACGTTTGGGCATTTCCGTCAGCGGGTTGAGCGGGGAGCAACTGCAAGAGTTGCAAGTCAGAGGAGGGTTGCTGGTGGAGGATGTCAAAGGTTCGACTGCGCGTGCTGCCGGATTGCGTCAAGGTGATGTGCTGCTGGCGGTCGGCAACGTGCAAATCCGTTCATTGGCGCAGTTCAACGAAATCCTCAAGCAGGTTCCCAGGGGACGGAATGTGGCGCTGCTGGTGCGGCGTGGCGATAACGCTTCGTATGTGGCGATCAAACTCGACGAGAAATAATTCCAATCAAGCATTAAAAACCGGATTTTGCAGGGTGGGCGCACCCACCAAAGCATCTGCGCGGGCTGCGCCCATCCTGCAAAAATTATTTATGTTTCTATTGCGAATTGGAATAACTCCAATTCCAGCACCGGTGTCAATTCCACATTCTTGCGCAGCAGCGATAGCGGATAGCTGACTTGGTCATGAAGCTGGAATGAAGCAGATCATATCTGCGTGTCCTGCCTAAATCGGCTAGAATCCGCCCTTTTGAAATATCGGGCGCTTCACGAAAACGCCGCTTCAGGCGGGATTTTTATTTTGGACTCTATGCAGCATATCCGTAATTTTTCCATCATTGCTCACATCGACCATGGCAAGTCCACTTTAGCCGATCGCATCATCCAGTTGTGCGGCGGTTTGTCCGACCGCGAGATGGAAGCGCAGGTTCTCGATTCGATGGATCTGGAACGCGAGCGCGGCATCACTATCAAGGCGCAGACTGCCGCATTGACTTACACGGCGCGCGACGGCCAGGTTTATAACCTCAACCTGATAGACACGCCCGGACATGTGGATTTTTCCTATGAAGTGTCGCGCTCGCTGTCGGCGTGCGAAGGCGCGCTGCTGGTGGTGGACGCCTCGCAAGGCGTGGAAGCGCAGACCGTGGCAAACTGCTATACCGCGCTGGATCTGGGTGTGGAAGTGGTGCCGGTGCTGAACAAGATAGACCTGCCATCGGCGAATCCGGAAAACGCCATAGCGGAAATCGAGGATGTGATCGGCATAGACGCGCACGGTGCGACGCGCTGCTCGGCCAAGACCGGCGAAGGCGTGCAGGACGTGCTGGAAGCGCTGATCGTCAAAGTGCCGCCGCCCAAGGGCGACCCGGCCGCACCGTTACAGGCGTTGATCATCGATTCCTGGTTCGATAACTATGTCGGCGTGGTGATGCTGGTGCGGGTGGTGAATGGCACACTCAAACCCAAGGAAAAAATCCTGCTGATGGCGACGGGCGCGCAGCAATTGACCGAACAAATCGGCGTGTTCACGCCCAAGACGCAGCCGCGTGAAAGCTTGAGCGCGGGCCAGGTCGGCTTTGTCATCGCCGGTATCAAGGAGCTGAAGGCAGCGAAGGTGGGCGACACTATTACGCATCTTGCCAAACCTGCGAAACAGCCGTTGCCCGGCTTCAAGGAAGTGCAGCCGCAGGTATTCGCCGGTTTGTTTCCGGTGGAGTCGAATCAATACGAAGCGTTGCGCGATTCTTTGGAAAAGCTGAAACTGAACGACGCGGCATTGCGCTACGAGCCGGAAGTGTCGCAAGCCTTGGGTTTCGGTTTTCGCTGC